>JAIPJS010000005.1 GCA_021734025.1 Candidatus Neomarinimicrobiota bacterium | reverse complement strand
CTTCGTGGCAGATAAATAAAATGAAGCACAGGAAGGTATCGAAATTAAAAGCATAGGATACGCTACCAAGGCGCCAGGACACAAAGAAAAACAGAAGCACTTTCCCTAAAATACTTTGCGCCTTCGTGTCTTCGTGGCAAATTAAAATATGAACTACAAGGACTTATCACAACAAGAAGAGCAAATAGGCACGGCTATCGTCAACGCAGCTTACACAATTCACAAAGAACTCGGGCCCGGTTTGCTGGAAAAAGTGTATGAGGTCTGCATGGAGCATGAGTTGAGAAAAGTGGGGTATCAGGTAAAACGTCAGGTTGATATTCCTATTGTCTACGACGGTATACAGTTTGATGAAGGTTTACGGTTGGATTTGTTTGTAGATGATTTAGTTATAGCTGAGTTGAAAGCCGTTGATTTAGTGAACCCCGTTTGGGAAGCTCAGATTATCAACCACTTAAAGCTTACGGGACTAAATTTGGGTTATCTCATTAATTTTAATGTGCCCCTGATAAAAGATGGAATAAGAAGATTTCGGAATTAAGAGAAGCCACCAAGGCACCAAGACACAAAGAATAACGCAAACATTCTCCCTGAAATACTTTATGCCTTCGTGTCTTTGTGGCAGATAAATAAAATGAAGTACCTGAAGTATTGAAATTAAAAAGAATAGGATACGCCACTAAGGCGCCAGGACACTAAAAAAAACGTGAATATTCTCCCTGAACTACTTTGTGCCTTCGTGTCTTTGTGGCAGATAAAGTAAAGCACAGGAAGGTATCGAAATTAAAAGAATAGGATAGGCCATTTAGACACTAAGAAAAACGGATAAATACTCTGTCTAAAAGGACTTTGTGCCTTTGTGTCTTCGTGGCATAGATAAAGGAATAGCATGGAACAAAAAACACAAATTCATGCAGAGGACGGCAAACAGGAAATCCTGATTACCAGGGAATTCGAGTTACCGGTGGAATTGCTGTTCCGGGCGCACATCGATCCCGACCTTGTGGAGCAGTGGAGGGGGACAACGGTATTGAAACTGGAAAGCAAACCGCACGGCAGCTACCGGTTTGTCACCACCGATCCCAAAAAAAACGAACACGGCTTCAACGGGGTAATCCACGAGTTTGTGCCGAATCAGAAAATCACCCGCACATTCGAAATGGAGAATACGGGCCTTGCCATTCAGCTGCAGTTTCTGGAATTTGAAGAACTGACTAACGATACCAGCAAACTCACCATACACATGGTGTTCCGATCAGTGGCAGACCGGGATCAAGTGTTGCAGCTGCCCTTTGCCCAAGGCTTGAATATGGCGCATAACCGTCTGCAGGAGGTTGTGGGCAAATTGAAATAATCCTTGATGATATGGTCGAGAAAAACAAAGAAACTACGGGATACACACGTTCAAGTTACGATTCTTTAAACCCAGATGGCATCTTGAAAAATAGTTGTAGGGACGCGATTTATCGCGTCCGCTTATGCTTAAGATTAAATCCAATAAGGAGATAAATAACCATGAATATATTCTTATGGGTATTGCAAATCCTGCTCGCCCTGCATACCGCAATCGGTGCGATGTGGAAGTTTTCAAACCCGGCAGAACAAGCTATTCCCTCGCTGAAAGCAATTCCGCACCCGGTCTGGATTTCGATGAGCATTGTTGAGGTTGGTTTGGTTCTGTGTCTGGTTCTTCCTGCCATTGTTAAATCACTGGGTATTCTGGCACCTATCGCAGCAGCAGGCATTGCCGCGGAAATGCTTCTTTTTTGTGCGGTTCACCTGGTTTCGGACGAGACAAATAATAGCCCGATAATCTATTGGAGTGTCGTGGCTGTCATAAGCGCGTTTTTGGCATACGGTCGGTTTGCGATTCAGCCACTTTAAAAATATGGACTCAGAAAAAACGAGGAGATAACATATCATGACAAAAAGCAACTCGCCTGCCGGACGGGCAGGGAAAATCATATATTGGATTGCCACGCTTTGGCTGGCATTGGGGATGACCGCAACCGGAATCCTGCAGTTATTGCAGGTGGAAGCGGAAGGCGCCATCGCGCCACCCGGAGTCTATGGTATTAAATATTTGGGCTACCCGGTCTATTTTCTGACCATACTGGGGATCTGGAAACTGTTGGGAGTGATAGCCGTGCTGATCCCGAAATTTCCTTTGGTAAAGGAATGGGCGTATGCCGGATTTTTCTTTGTCATGTCCGGAGCAATATTTACCCACATCGCTGTGGGTGATCCGGTGACTGAATTATTGCCGTCAATACTGCTTCTAACTCTGACGGTGCTCTCGTGGTATTTCAGGCCTGAAACCCGTAGACTAATATCAATTAGACAGAAATGAATTAAACAGTCAACCGCGAATGGACGCAAATGAACACGAACAACAAATACGTAGGACAACACACCGTTCATCGAATTGAAATTAGTAAACGAAACCAAGAGTAATTTGTGTGCTCTGAAGTATAATTTTTTATTTTTTAAGAATTAGCGTTTATTAGCGTCCATTCGCGATGAAAGCAGTTTATGATAAATCTGAGAAAAGGGTAATTACATGAATAAAAAGAATTCACAAGTTGAGGAATTCCTCAATAAAGCCGACCAATGGCAGGAAGAGTTCAATCAATTAAGAACGATCTGTCTTGATTGTGATCTCACCGAGGATTTCAAGTGGATGCATCCCTGTTACACCTTTGAGGGAAATAATATCGTGTTAATCCATGGATTTAAGGAATACTGCGCGCTGCTGTTTCATAAAGGAGTCTTGTTAAAAGATCCGGAGGACATCCTGATCCAACAGACGGAAAATACACAGTCAGCCCGGCAGATTCGGTTCACTGGTGTGCAGGAAATCGTAGACCAGGAACAGGTTATCAAAGACTATATCCGGGAAGCTATCGAAGCAGAAAAAGCCGGTCTGGAAGTGGAATTTAAAAAGACGAAGGAATACGACATCCCCGAAGAGTTTCAACAGAAATTGGATGAGATGCCTGAATTGAAAGAGGCATTCGAGGCATTGACACCGGGACGACAACGGGGATACCTGCTCCATTTTTCCGGAGCGAAACAATCCAAAACCCGGAAGCGCAGGGTCGAAAAATATATACCGAAAATTTTGGATGGGAAGGGGTTACGGGAATAAGAGATTTGTGCGTTAGTTGAGAGACAAATCAAAACAACCCGAGCTGCTCGTCATCCGAGGTAACAGATTTCTTCCCGGGAGATTTTTCCATCGTCACCCGTATCAGCAGATCATCCGGAATTTCGCCGATGAAGCGTGACGGATCCTTTTCTTGAATTTCCCCGAACCGGGCGCGCTCCCTCGCACAGGTGATCTGTAGTTCATCCTCCGCGCGGGTCATGGCAACGTAAAATAGTCGCCGTTCTTCCTCGATATCGATATCCTCGCGATCCAGCGGCGTCACGCCCTCTTCAGCACCGGCGATGAACACTACGGGGAACTCCAGTCCCTTGGCGGCATGGAAGGTCAACAGATGCACGCCCTCGGTTTTGAGTCGACCGGCGTCGGTATACGGATTCAGCTGCATCTGCTCCAGGAAATCCTCGACATTGCCGTTTGATTCCTCCGCAAGTTCGATCAGGGTCTCCTTTTTGAGGAAGTCGGATTCGGAGAGGCTCGACTCAGCCAAATAATGGTCGCAGATTTCTTCGATAGCTTCGGCGATGCGATTGGAATCCAACGATTGCTCGATAGCCTGGTATACCGAGCGGAGGTCATCGAGGTCGTCGCGGCTATTCTGAGCGATAGTTTCCAGTGAATTGTCTCCGAAGATGGTAATATCTTTCGTATTCAGCGTGCTAATCAGCGAATGAATACGTTCGGAAGTCCAGCCGTAATTTTCCTCAAGTAAATCCCGTAACACGATGTGATTGTCCGGTTTAAGACTGAGCCGCAATATGTTGGCGACCACAGTAAAAGGCGGTTCAGCCAGAAACGCAGTCCCGTCACCGTAATGCACTGGAATGCCGGATTTCAAAAACGATTTGAACAGCGCCTCTCCCACGGAGTGCGTCCGGAACAATACGGCGATATCACTGAAAGCATATTCGTAATCCGAATCCGTATATTCTCCGGAAGTGAGACTTTCCGTACCGCCGACATATTTTGCGATCTCATCCAGGATATAGTCCGCCTCCTCGAACGGATTCTTTGACTCATACAGTCGAATCCTTGCCCCGGTTTTCTTGCGAGCCCGGAGTTCCACGCCGCTACGCAACTCATTATGGCTGATAAGCGAGCCGGCCGCGTTCAGAATGATGTCCGTGGAACGATAATTCTGCTGTAATGAAATCTCCCGGGCAGAAAAATTTTCGGCAAATTCGAAGAACAGCTGCACGTCCGAACCGCGAAATCCGTAGATAGCCTGATCCGGATCGCCGATGGCCAGCAGATTTCGGTTGCGCCCCAGCAACGAGATCAGCCGGTACTGCATGGGATTGATATCCTGGAATTCGTCCACCGCAATTGCCTGGTAACGATTTCTCATATTTCCGAGCCAGTCCGACTGCTCTTCAAGGTTTTCAACCGTCGCGCGAATGAGATCGGACAGATCCACTGCGCCCTGTTCCCGACAATACTCCCGGTATTTCCGGATTTTTTCACGA
Source organism: Candidatus Neomarinimicrobiota bacterium (assembly GCA_021734025.1). Classification (NCBI taxonomy): domain Bacteria; kingdom Pseudomonadati; phylum Fidelibacterota; species Fidelibacterota bacterium. The sequence continues at coordinate 255,500 of JAIPJS010000005.1, read as the reverse complement.
GACTCTCTTGCGACCGGGACACCCAACTCCAGATATTCTATCAATTCATCGTTCAGCGAATTAATATCCGAACGCTCCAACTCCGGGAACAGAATGCGGAGCGTCATCTTCCGTGCGGAGGCGTCATACACCGTGTTAAGTTGCGGGTTGCGCTCCCGGAGCCATTGCCAGCAAAGTGCATGGAACGTGCCGGATGTAACTCGCTTTGCTTTTTCGCCGATCCGCTGGATCAACCGCTCCTCTAATTCGCCGGCCGCCTTGTTCGTAAACGTGATAGCCAAAATTTCATCCGGACGGGCATTGCCGGACTCCACCTGATGCGCAATCCACTCGACGAGTGTGTGTGTTTTTCCCGTACCCGGCCCGGCCTTCACCAGCGTCGCGCCGTCCAGTGATTGCCGCACCTGCTCCTGCTGTGTGTTCAGTCCGGTCGATTGCTCTGCTTTATCTGCGTCATCTGATTGATAAGTCGACTGTGGTGCAGTGGCTTTGGCAGGTTTTTCAACTCTGTGTTCGTCGATCCCGAAAAAGCCAAGTTGTCCGCGAATCCGGTCGATTTCCCCCTCATTGAAGACTTTGATTTCGCCGAAGACGCCGTCGAAGCCCGCTTTTTTGATCACTTCGTTTTCCCTGATTCGACGAATGGCCTCCGCCAGCACCGGACCGGATTCCCGCCGGATATCCTCGATGGGAATCTCCCGCATAAGTTCAAACTCGGTGCCAAAGGATGAAATCACCTCTCGAAACTTTTTGCGAACGGTCTTGGTGTTGGGACTGACATCCTCAATTTCCCCAAGGACCTCCGGAAGCGGAATCTGATACTCGTAATTATCGCGCCCTTCAGATTCCTCCCGGTCGGCCAGATCTGCCACTCGATGGAGTACGCCGACGGTCAGCGGTTTGCCGCACTCCGGACAGATGTTATTGTACTTCTGTGTCTCATTCGGCTCCATTGAGATACCGCACTTTCGGTGACCGTCGTGGTGATATTTCCCCTCTTCGGGATAGAATTCGTACGTCCCGAGCAATCCCTCCCCGGTGCGGAAGGCATCGAACATGCCGTCATACGTCAGTTCGGTATCCAAGAGATTCGCCTCTCTGCCGAGTTTACTTGCAGAATGCGCATCGGAATTCGAAACCAATTGAAAGCGATCGAGGTCGCTGAGTTTGCCGTTCATCAGCGGATCGGAGGAGAGGCCGGTCTCCAACGCAAAAATGTGTTCCGTCAAATCCCTGAAGCAGGCATCGATGCTGTCGTATCCCGCCTTGGATCCGAAGGTGGAAAACCACGGAGTCCAGACGTGCGCCGGAATCAAGTGGGCCCGGTCGGAGGTTTCCAGCACAATTTCCAGGAGATCTCTGGAAGGCAGACCAAGGATGGGGCGGCCGTCGGATTCTACATTTCCAATAGAGGCGAGTTTGTGGTTAATCCGGGTAACGGTGTCGAAGTCAGGCGCAAACAGCAGGTTATGATTTTTCCGAACGCGGTCACCGTGTTTGTAGATGGAACTGATTTCCACGGTCAAACAGAAGCGGACGTCAATGTCGCGGGTTTGAATCCCCGGGATAGCCGGTTCTTTCGGCGGATCTTTCAGGACGAAAAATCCGTTGCCGACAGGGTTTAATTTTTCTCTCATCTCTGTAACCCAGCCCGGATGAGTGAAGTCGCCGGTGCCCACCACGTTAATACCTTTGATCTTCGCCCACTGATACAGGGATTCCAGATTCAGATCTTTGCTGGTGGCTCTGGAGTAATGTGAATGGACGTGTAAATCGGCAATATATCGCATAGGCTTGAATGGAATCCGTTCGACTAATTCTAATCGACAAAAAATGGATAATTGCGCAATTAAATACAAGGGATGAACATGGGAGAAACGAACCGCCGGTGAATCAGCCAGGGAATCCCGGCAATAACTTCAAACCCGATTTTATGCCCTCAGATCGGTCGAAATCTTTGGGAAAACACATCCTTTAGCTCGCTCACTGAGTGATATCGGTTTTCGGCCTCTTTCGCCAGGCAGCGCTCCACAACCGTATCCATCTCCGGGGAAATCTCCGGGCGGATGGACGAGGGTGGTGGCGGGATGGTATTGAATATGGAATGGATAAGCGCCATTTCGTTCCGGCCGCTGAACGGAAGTTCGTTGGTCAACAGTTCGTACAGCACAACGCCCAGGGAAAAGATATCCGTGCGGTGATCCACGTTCATGTTGGTGACTTGTTCAGGTGCCACGTACCCCAAAGTGCCCATGGCGGTGCCCAGCGATGTCATTGTCGCCACCAATGGTGACCGGGATAGGCCGAAATCCATGATACGCACGTCCTTCCCGGCGTCCAGCATGATGTTGGCGGTCTTGATATCCCGGTGGATGATCCCCTGGGTATGGATTTCCTCCAGGCCGTCGCAAATCTGCAGCACCAAGCGGCGGAACTCGGTGTTCGAAAACGGAAACTCGGCGTGGAGAAACTCCTCCAGCGTCCCGCCTGTAAGATATTCCATTGCGATATATCCTTGATCATCGGCCTCGCCGAACTCGTATGTCTTCACGATATGGCGATGGGTAAACGACCGCATAGTCTGCCCTTCGCGGATAAACCGATCTCGGTTCTCCTGATCTTCAAGGAGCTCGGGGCCCAAAAGCTTCAGGGCCACCTCTTCTTTGGAATTCAGATCCAGCGCGCGGAATACCTCCCCCATCCCCCCCTGTCCGATGATTTCCAGCAGACGATAGTGGGAGATTTTGCGCTTCCGCAGCGCAAGAATGCTCCTGCGGTTATGATACACCCAGCGCGTCCCGGTAGCCGTTAATCCCAGGGCAATGACGTACAGTGTGTACGCCCACCAGGATTTCCACGGCGGCGGAGCAATGTCAATCACTATAGATGTGCCGGCCTCGTTCCAAACGCCGTCGTTATTGGACGCCTTCACCCGGAAGGTATATTTTCCCGGATCAAGGTTTGTATAGCTCGCATACCGCCGGGTGCCGCAGTAGATCCAATCCCGGTCGAACCCTTCCATTTTATAGGCATACTGATTTTTCTCCGGCGCAGTATAATTAAGGGAAGCGAATTCGAACGAGAAAAAATCTTCGTCATAATCCAATTGGATTTCGTCCATTAAAAAGAGGCTTTTCTCGAATTCCACCTCCTGGTCGAATTTTCGAAAACTGGTGACGTACACCGGTGGAATCACCGGATTGTCCCGGATGCTGTCGGGATGAAAGAGGTTGAACCCGTTAATGCCGCCAAAGAACATCTCACCGGTGGGGCTTTTATAATACGCTCCTGCGTTGAATTCGTTGCTTTGCAGGCCGTCCTTCACGTCGAAATTCCGGAAGGTCACGGAATCCGGGTTGAACTCGGTAATCCCTTTATTCGTACTGGCCCAAAGATCCCCCTGGGCATCGCCGAGGACGGCGTAGACCACGTTATTCGGCAGACCATCGTCTTCTGTGATATGGGTAAACGTTTCATTCCTGACGTCAAACCGCTCGATCCCGTTGGCAGTACCAAGCCACAGGACCTGTGGCGTAACCGTGGTATCCTCGTAGATACTCAGTACTATATTGCTGCCGATACTCGTGGAGTCCTCCGGATCGTTCAGATAATGTGTAACATCGCCGGTCTGCGGATTCAATTTGTCCAGTCCCCCGCCCAGGGAACCAATCCAGATAATTCCCGAAGCATCGCCATATGTTGCCCGGATCTGGGTGCTGCTCAAGCGGACAGAATCGCTGGGGTTCGTTGAATAGTAAACGTGAGTATCCATTAGCCGGTCGAAGCGGTATAACCCCTCCCCGGTGACGCCGATCCAGAGATACCGCTGCGGTTGGAGGGGATCGTCCAGGACAGTGCGAATGTTCAGTCCATTGAAAAACTCCTTCTTTTCATGGAAAAAACCGAACGACTGATCAACTTCGTCGTACACCACCATTCCGTAAGTCGTGCCCACCCAGAGCAGTCCGTTGTCATCTTTATGAATCTTTCGCACTGAATTATGGAGCAAAGAATTCGGGTCATTCGAATCGTGCTGAAAGACGGTAAATCGACCTGTGTTGCGATTGAGATAATTCAAGCCGCCCTTATCTGTGCCAATCCAGACCGATTCTCCGGCTTTGTCCGGATCTTCGTAGATGGCATAAATCATCCCGTCGCTTAACCCGTGCGGATCATCCGGATTGGCATGATACGCCGTAAATTTCTGTTCCAGCGGATCGTAAATGTTGATGCCATCGGCGTTATTACCAACCCAGATTCGGCCAACGTTATCCTGGTATACCGATTCTACAAAGTTGCCGCTGATACTCCGCCGGACTTCGGAATCGTTCTTGTACCGGATAAACAGCTCCGTCGTTGGATCGAAAATATTCAATCCGCCCTCAATAGTAGCAATCCAGAGATGACCGTCCGGTCCGGACAGCATATCCATCAGATTGTTTGCGCCAATTGTCGAAGGATCTTCCGCTGAGTGACGATAATACCGCATGGATTTCTCCCGGAGATCGTACCGGGCCAGGCCGCTGCCGTAGGTGGCAACCCAGAGGTCCCCGGCATCTCTGGAGAATGCCCGGACAGACCCCTCTGTCCGCTGCATTTCCGAATAGGATTCCGACCCGGGATCAAATCTCTGGAATCCCAGCTGGGAGCCGATCCAGAAATCGCCGGTATGATCCTGCCACACTTCGTACACATTGTTATGCAACAGTCCCCCATCTTCGCTATCGGCCGCCTGATACGATTGATAGGTATCGGTTTTGGGATCGATATAACCGAAGCCGCTGTCCGAAGTCGCGACCCACACCCGGCCGTCCCGATCCGTGAACAGGGAGTTGATATAGTTATTGCGTATGGTTGTAAAATGATCATATCGGTAAAATTTCCCTTCGGAGAGGTTATATCGGCAGACACCCCGGAGGGTACCGATCCAGATCTGACCGCTGGAGTCTTGCGTGAGGGTGGTGATAAAATTGTTGTGCAAAGATGTGGAGTCACCGGGTTCATTCTTGAAGATCGTGAACTGATAGCCGTCATACCGATTCAGCCCATCTTCCGTTCCGTACCACATAAACCCGTTCTGATCCTGCAACATCGCTACCACAGAATTTTGGGACAATCCATCTTCAATGGAGAGATGACTAAATTGTACATTGGGTATGTTGGCAGCGACCGCGGAAGTAGCGAACGCAAACAAAAAGAAGACACACGATAGTATACGAATATCCATATGACACATCAGTTTATATAGTTAAAATGGAATGAGCCGGATGGGGGTGGCCTTCAGACAACACTATTTGAAGGTTTATCCGGACCTGGCATAAGTAAAAAACCGCATCGTATTGTAATGCGACTTTTATATTCCAGAAGATACGTGAAGGGGCGAGGAAATGGAAAGGGAAAACGAACCGGGAATTTTTTAAACCCTCTCCTCTACTGGCATATTAGGACACCTGTCACTATGTTTCTCTGATTTTTCTATCCCAACCTGGAGAATTCCGGTTCCCAATGATCGAAATACATCACTTTTTCGTCTTTCTCTCAGCAGGCTTACTGCTCAACATCACGCCCGGCCCGGATATGACGTATGTGGCCACCCGAAGTTCGACACAGGGTAAAATGGCCGGATTGGTCTCTTCGTTAGGTGTCGGCACGGGCGCCCTGTTCCATATCTCGGCTGCTGCCGTCGGAGTCTCAGCGATTATTTTCTATTCTTCCATCGGATTCCAGGTAGTGAAGTGGGCCGGAGCGCTGTATTTAATCTACCTGGGGTTACAAGCCATTCTGGATTCCCGCCGAAACAATGATCCTGCCGGCTCACCGGCATTTTCAGGCCCGGATAACCTTCTTGCGATCTATAGGAAAGGGATTCTTGTCAACCTCCTCAATCCGAAGGTCGCCCTGTTCTTTATGGCGTTTTTGCCGCAATTCGTTGATCCGGGTGCACAGTATTTTCCCTTCAATATTATTCTGCTGGGGTTGATCTTCACCGCATGTGGTACTGTTGTCAACATTATTGTGGCCTATTTTTTTGGCGCGCTTGGCGAGTGGATCTCCGGGAGCAGCTGGTTTCATATAGTCAAATCCTGGTTTTCGGGCCTCGTCTATTTTTTGCTGGGCCTTGGTCTCGCTGTCACAAAAAAATAGCGCAGTTGTTCATCCCGCTCAAATTCCGGTACGGAATATACTATCTCTGAATTTTAAGCATCCAACCAGAAAATTCCGGTGTTTTTCGCTTCACCAGTTGGTTACTTTTTCAGCATATAGATTTCGTATTAATTTTTCAGAAGGAGTAACGAATTATGCGTGTATTATTCCGTGTTTTCCTCGTAATTATTTTTGCTGTTTCAACGCTATCCGCCGAAGAGGGGATGTGGCTGCTGAACCGATTACCCATGTCCGAGCTGGAGTCGGCTGGTCTGGAACTCAGCCAGGAACAGATTTATGCCCCGGATGCACCGTCTATCTCGGATGCCATCGTGCAGATCGGCGGCGGAACCGGAAGTATCGTTTCGGAGAACGGATTGGTTATTACCAACCATCATGTGGCACACTCGGCACTTCAGCGACTCAGCGACGAAGAGAATAATTACGTCCGCGACGGCTATCAGGCGACCACCCGGGAAAAGGAGAAATACGTACCCGGATACCGGGCGAATCTGGCGGTTGAATTTACCGATGTCACTGACCGCATCACCGCTGATGTTACTGACAATATGGCTCCGGCCGATCGGTATGAGGCCATCCAGGACGCCATCAAGTTGCTCGAGGAAGAAAAGGAATCGGATGCCGCCGACATCTGGCACTACGACGTCTCCGAGTTTTCCGACGGGCTGAAATATTACCTGTTCAAGTATCTGGAATTCGAGGATGTCCGCCTGGTCTACGCTCCGCCGGCCTCTATTGGCAATTACGGCGGCGAAATCGACAACTGGATGTGGCCCCGTCACACCGGCGATTTCGCCTTTTTCCGGCTTTATGCGGGCGCTGACATGCAATCCGGGGAACACAGCGAAGATAACGTGCCGTACACACCGAAACAGTACCTCAAATTCACAGACGATGGTGTCAACTGGGACGACTTCACCTTCATTATCGGCTACCCCGGCGGGACTCAGCGGTATCGTACCTCGTATTCGGTTGAGTACGCGGTTGAGAAATACTATCCCTTTCAGATAGATATGTACGAAAACGTGATGAACCTCATCGAGACCCACACCGCGGAGAGCGAATCGCTGACTATCACCTATGCGGATCGCGTGGCCAGTCTGGAGAATTACTACAAGAACTTTAAGGGCATGCTGGACGGCCTTGAGCGGGCGGATCTCCTGGGCGTCAAGCAGGATCTGCAGCAGGATTTCCGGCAATGGGTGAACCAGGAGGAATCCCGGCAGCAGAAGTACGACGAGGTACTGTCCCAGATTGAGCAGGTGTATGCGGAGCAGGATTCCATCTACCCTCAGCAACTGCTCATGGACAGCATGGGATGGCTGACACGAACGTACTACGCCGCCTCGGTGATGGACAAATGGTCACTCCAGAAGCAGAAACCGAATCTGGAGCGGGAATCTACCTACATGGAGCGGAACATCCCGCGACTAAAGGAACGCCTCAAACTTATGCAGGGTGAATTCAATCCGGCGGTGGATAAAGAAATCCTGAAATATTTTCTGGGCGAGTTCAGTCAACTTCCGACACACCTGCAGATCGCGCCAGTGCGTGAAATCTATGCGCAAAACCCGGATCTTCCCATCGAAGAGGCCATCCATCGGTTCGTCGAGGATCTGTATGCCAACACCCAGCTCACCGATATCAAGCGGCGCCTGGAGATCTTTGAAATGAGCCGCGAGGAGATGAAGGCGCTAAACGATCCGATGATCGATTTTGCCATGGATCTGCGCCCGGCGAAAGATCGGCTGGACAACTTTGATAAAAGCATTAAGGGGAAGCTGAACCAGTTACGTCCCACGTGGATACAGGCACTCCGGGAGTGGAAAGGCGGTAATATGTATCACGACGCCAACTTTACGCCGCGCCTGACCTACGGCATGGTAGACGGCTATTCTCCCAAAGATGCGGTCATCTACGAACACATCACCAGCGCCAAGGGCATCCTCGAAAAGCATACCGGCGAGGATCCGTTTGATGCCCCGGACCGTCTGCTGAAACTGTTGCGCGAAGGAGATGTCCCGCCGCAGTATATCGACAGCTACCCTATAGATCTCCCGGTAGATTTCCTGCATACCACCGACATCACCGGCGGAAACTCCGGGAGCCCGGTCATGGACGGCCAGGGTCGGTTCATCGGCATCGCGTTCGACGGCAACTGGGAAAGCATCTCCGCGGACTGGGTATTCAATCCGGCACTCACCCGATCCATCAGCGTCGACGCCCGCTACATACTGTACATTCTGGATAAATTCGCGGAAAACGACTACGTGCTGGATGAACTGACGATTGAGTAGGACCAATAAGGCGACTGGAGGAGTTACTCTTAGCTCGTCGAAGAGTGGCTCCCAGACGTATATCCTTTCCCGGGAGGGAGCCCTTCCGGGCCGACAGGCTCAGGATAACGTCTGTTGATCTATTACTGGTAAACACCGATGAATTATATTGTGGTGTTTAAACGCCCGGTTCTGACAAACCCTTTCAGGGGTCGACGACCCTGAAAGGGTCTTCATAATCGAGGGGGAAAATATTCACAGGTAGATATTTTTCACATGGTCAGGTTTGAAATGAATATAATTGCACATAATATATACGCCTCAATCGACATCGGCACCAACTCCACACTGCTGTTGGTAGCCGAATACCGGGACGGTCGCTTTCACCCGATCCGGAACGAGGTGGAAATCACCCGGCTGGGACAGGACGTAGGCAAAACCGGCCGGCTGCACCCCGATGCCATGGAGCGAACGTTTGATACCCTAAAGCGGTATCGAACAATTTGCGACGAAGTCGGTGCGAATGAGACAATCATCGGTGGGACCAGCGCCATGCGGGATGCGGCTAACGGCGAGGAGTTCATCAACCGGGTCAAAAACGAATTGGACTGGGACATTCGCCTCCTTACCGGTGATGACGAGGCCCAGCTGACATTTCTCGCCACCCAGCAGGAGTTTTCCGACGTCTCCGGGGATCTTCTGGTGGTGGACATCGGCGGTGGGAGCACCGAGTTCATCTTTGGAAACACAAACGAATTCCGGTTCGCCCGGAGCCTGGATATCGGCACCGTCAGATTCACCGAATCGATGATAAAAAACGATCCCCCTGGAGAAACAGAACTGCAATCAGCAAGCAAAGCGATCCGGGTTCAACTCGCTACTGAGTTAAGCGATCTTCAAATCTCTGCAGAGGAAACAACACTCATTGGTGTAGCTGGTACGGTCACTACATTGTTGGCAGTCGAGAAGGAGATGGCAACGTATATCCCGGAGGATATCCACAAGCAGCCGCTCACCATCGATGAAATCGAAGATCTTCTGGTACTCTTTTGCTCCATGTCGCTGGAGGAGCGGAAACAGATCCCCGGGCTCCAACCCAAACGCGCGGACGTGATCATCATGGGTGCGCTTATCCAGCTGGAAATTATGCGTCACTTCGGCTTTGACGAACTGCTGGTCAACGACCGGGGGGTGCGATACGGGTTGCTGTACGAACTTATGGAGACGGAGACTGGAGACCGGAGACAGGAGACCGGAAAAGAGTAAAACCGGGATTAGGGGAAAAGGGAGCAGGGAAAACAGGGAAAGGGAAGTAGAAGAGATTTGAGCTCGGTCTCCCGCTTAAAGTCCGCAAACCGGGTTTAAGCGGGAGATAATTGATGATTCAGGCCCCACAGTCACCACCTCGCAATGAGATTGCGAGGCTATTCATTGGAGCCTTTGAATCTCATTCAAAGGCGGACACTACGCGATAATCCAGCCTATTTCACCACCACCATCTTCCTGGACAATATTTGCATAGTCGATGGATCTGCTTCAGGAGTAAACACAAGCCTTAATAGATACATTCCGGATGCCAATTTCGGATTGTTGTACGGAACCCTATAATTCCCGGCGGTGATTCCTCGCCACATTATCTCATCCACAAATTGTCCGCGAAGGTCAAAAAGTCTGATGTCGACATTCCCCGGCTCCGGAGTTGCAAACGGGATGGTGGTGGCCGCGTTAAACGGGTTCGGAAACGGCGGTGAAAGCTGGATTCGCTCCGGAATTTCGATGTCTGACTCCGCAATATTCACCCGAAAAAGTGTGTCTCCATACACCGTGCCATGAATATATGCTCCTTTTAATTGCCGATAGACACCTCCCTCCCATCGTTCATATACGACGCCGAGATTTTCTTGGAGTTGGAGCCTGGTATAGGTTAAATAATCTTGATAATATGTTATACGAATATCATTCGGATTCCTCGAGGGCAAAATTTGTATAGTATCAACTCCAGTAACCTCCCAAAAATATCCGTCCGAAATATACGGTTCGTAGGACATGGTATCTCCCCACGCGACATCTAACTCCAACCAGCGATAAGGATCGTCACCAACAAAATTTTTTCTCAAAATGTTTCCCGCACTATCAATGCGTGCGAAGGTTTGCCCACTTGCGCCTTCGTATTGGAGTACCTGCCATTTGACTCCATGAAGGACTGTATCGCTCACAACACGTTGCTTTACCTCCCATTGATTCCCCAAATCATCAACAGTGTAGACCCAAAAATCGCCAATATGCATGGGATAAAACCGCTCCCAGTTTGTGTGAGGTGGATTGACTTCCATTTGAAAAATGGCTGCTCCATTCTCACCCCCAAAAAAGAGGTGATCACCGGACGCCGTCAGGGCACAGGATCGAAAGGGTATATTCCTCCATGATGGAGGCTGTGGGCTAAATCTATCAACATTCAGAGAGCCCCATAAACCATCCTGCTCTGTAATAATATAAATGAGCCATGGATAGTTCGGATGCTGGAGCATTTGAATGGTTTGACTAGGAACGGAACCTACATCAAGTGGGTCAAATGAATGGGGTTTTTGGACTAGATGCCATGTCTCTCCCCAGTCATTACTGCCATACAATTCACCCGATTCGACCACCACAAACAACTGGTCATCGACCTCTCGTTGATGGAGATTCCCTTCCTTCGGAATAAAAACATCCGTGATGCGAAGAAAAGCATTCCATGAAACAGGAATATGTTCCCAATGTTGTCCGGCATCCCTACTTCGAATTATCCCGCGAGATGAATCTGTTAATCCAAATATAATAGAGGAATGATCGCGGGAAACCTCAAGATGTGTAATGGCGTGAATCGTGTCACTTACGATGGAGTGAAATTCCCAGGTCGAACCATTGTCATAACTCGTAAGAATGCCGCCATTGTGTTCATTCAAGCCAGTGCCAGCATAAATTGTATCGCTTATGATAGCTAACGATTCAAACGAATAATCGGTAAAATCTTCCGCTATTCCTTCCCAATTCATGCCCGCATCTGTGGATTGGACAATTCCCGAGTTCCCGGTGGCATAGAAGATATCCTTATTGTCTTTGTATTGAACATCCAACGCAGAAACCTTAGTTAAGTTCTCAATTGGGTATACTGTCCAATGGGCACCAAGATCATCTGTTTTAATAAAGACAGGAGAATTGATCTCATAACCAATCCCATATATCAACGAGTCTTCATGTATACTTGGAACGATCTGCACAACTTCTATATCCTCAAGCGGTAACACACGGAAAGTATGCCACGACGGTTCCTGGGCGAAGATTTCCGGAACGATGATCAGGAGAATGACAGCAAAAACGAATGAACGTTTAATAATACCAATGAGACCACTACAAAAAAACCGGTGCCAGGAGCGCATCTCCGCTCCTCCTTTCGCATTCAGCAAAAACAAATAATTACATGAAACGATGAAAACTGAAATTAACGTAAATACGATACGCTCACATTTAGCCTAAATCAACAGGTTTTGTTGCGTATTGCGTATAAAAAGGGCGCCTGGAGAATAGAGTAGAGAATACGGGGTATTGGAAGTAGAAGGTTTAGGAGCTCGGTCTCCCGCTTAAAGCCCGCTTCGCGGGCTTTAAGCGGGAGATAATTAATGATTCAGGCCCCACAGTCACCACCTCGCAATGAGATTGCGAGGCTATTCATTGGAGCCTTTGAATCTTATCCAAAGGAGCACTTCTGTCGGTGACCGCTATCAGCGTCGCCGACAGTGACTGAAATTTTAATACTTTAACTACCCTCACCAACGGCTAAGGCGAACGGCTACGAATTGTTTACGCGACTAAAGCCGCGACTACAAACAATAACACCATAGTACAGTAACACATTAACACGGTTTTTAACGTGAACACTTGAACACTGCTTGTTTTACTGCTGTCGCTCCAGTTGCACGGTAAACCGTCGTTGCCCGCCGTTGCGCAGAGCGATAATATCCACGACCGTTCCGGCCTCGAACTCCTGCAGGGCAAAGGTGTAGTCGTAGATGTTGTTGATCTTCTTACTGCCGAACTGAACGATAACGTCGCCGGCCTGCATGCCGGCTTCTGCGGCCGGACCGTCGTCCCGGACAGAGGAGATCCGGAGTCCGTGAACATTCGCCGCATAGTCAGGGATAATCTGCAGTGAAACGCGAAAATCGGTACTCCTGTCCCGTTCCATACCGGTTTCAACGAATTCCAGCGGTTTCCTAAAGGTATCCAGTGAATCCACCACACCGGCGACGAAACGGACCACTTCCTCGTAACCCGGATAATTCAGTCGCTGCCAATCATCGCTGGGACGGTGATAGTCCTCGTGCACCCCGGTGAAGAAAAAGAGTGCCGGGATATTTTTCCCGTAGAACGACGTGTGGTCGCTGGCACCCACACCAACGACATTACTCTTAGTGAGATTCCAGCCAAAATATGCGTTGACGCCGGTGAGCAGGGAATCCCAGACCGGAGAGGTTCCGGTCCCCCCAAGAATCAACGTGCTGTCCTTCGGTCGTCCAATCATATCCATATTCATCATGGCCAATGTGCTGTCCAGAGCATATGGCGGTTCCTCCACGAACTTTGACGATCCGAGCAGCCCGATTTCCTCGCCGGAAAACGCCGCAAAGACCAGTGAATGTTCCGGTCGGTTTTCAGCTTCGGCAAAATATTCGGCCAATTCCAGGAGGCCGGCGGTCCCGGAGGCGTTATCGTCCGCCCCGTTGTGAACGGCACTGGTATCCGGTACCAGCGATCCATGGCCGCCCATGCCCAGGTGATCGTAATGTGCGCCGATAACGATAGACCGATGGCGCAACGTTGGATCAGTCCCCTCAAGAAAACCGATAACATTCCGCCCCATCTTCCGGACATATTTCAGATCGGTGTGAAGTCGCACGGAGACGTTGCGAAATTCGAAACCGCCACCAGTCTTGTGAAGATTCAGATCCGCCTGGATCTCCTTCAGGGAGTCGCCGGCAGCCACAAACAGCGGCTGAAACGGCTCCCGCTTCGCCGAAACTGCCTGGATTCCGGCGTCCGCAGCCTGGTCGTAGCGGAGCTTCACCAGCTCATCCTCGGGATACGGATCAGGGCCGGGGATAATAATAATCCCGGCGGCTCCGTGATCTCTGGCATTCATTGCCTTGTACCGTAACGATAGATACTCGCCGAATTCACCGTGGGGGTTGTCCCCCTCCGGGCCGTACCGGAGCACGAGTACAATTTTCCCATCGACGTTCAGACGGGCGTAATCGTCATAATTCAGCGATTCCGCGGTAATGCCGTAGCCGGCGAACACCAGTCCGCCTGACACCTTTCCGGAGGTCGAGAACCCCAGCGGCCGGAAGTCCTCATTCAGTTCCAGGCGCTGCTCCTTATTCCGTGAATAGAGTGTAAATGCATTTTCTTGTCCTAATTCAACTCCGGCGATAAACCCGAATCGCTGGTAATAATCCCCGGCATTTCCCGGCTGCACTTTATTTTCCTTGAATTGTTCAACGAGATATTCCGAAGCCCGATTCGCTCCTGGTGTTCCCGTTTCGCGGCCTTTGAGTTCATCCGACGCTAAAAACCGCACGTGCTCACGGAGCTCCTGGCCCGTGATGGCCGGGCTATCCACCCGCGGCGTTTCTTCTCCGGTGCAACCGATCAGAATGAATACCAGCGCAAAACTGCCCACCATTGCCATCAGATTACTCAAGCTATGGATACTGGATGTCATGTATGTGTACTCCTGTGACTTCGACTCGGTTCGTGTTACTCCTCAGGGACCAAATATAACGAATCCACGGCCTGCTCCGCCACGGCTTCTCTGGAAAGCGGTATCCGGTGGTATTCACCGGTCCGCCACATCTCAACCTGGTCGGCGTAATGCGGGTTGAACGGATGACCGGACTGTCCGCTGTAGATCACGCTGAGCGCCCCGTCGATATCCGCCATGTCCGTGATGTGCCGCATGGACGGTCCCAGTATGTTGGTATACGGCTCCTGAAAATTATACTCGCCATTATTCACGGTGGTGCCGGATCCGCCAATCTCGAACGGACCGATATTCAGCCCGAACAGCGCATCGGCAAACCCGCTGGCCTCGCCAATGGAGTGGGGAAAGGTCACCTGGTGCAGATGCCCCCATTGCCATTTCACCATGCTCCGGCCAAAATTGTCGCGGAGCCACTGCACGGCATCCGCTACCGCACTCCGGAGAATGGCATCCCTCGTCTCCAGCGCCGGGGTATCGATATTATCCCACCAGAGATTGTTCGGGCGTTCCAGCAACCAGGACAGATTCCGGATTGGCGCGTTCGCCAGCCGGATGAACTGGTGATAGAGGGTATCGCCCAACTCATCCTTATAGGTATTTTCCACCAACTTCATAAATGACACATTGAACAGGGTGGCGGGAATCGACTCCGTATCCATCCGGTAATCCCATGTCCGGAACCAGTCCAGCGATTGAGCCAGGTAGACCTCGTCGACCTCCACGCCTCTGAATGCCTGGATGAAATACGGCGTCACCTCCCGGGCGTGGGGCGACAGGTAATCCATTTGATACTGTTTGAAATCATCTGCGCTATGAACTTCTTTGGAATTCAGCAACTCCCGGATGCGCTGGATCCGCGACGGCGGCTCGTACAGGTTGGAAATGTGGTACCGATATCGCCCGTCGTCGATAGTTTTGTTGTTGGCGGTGGCGATAAAACCCTCGTCCGGATTATACAGATACGGCAGCTGGAGCGGCGTCCGGAATCCGATCCACTCATAGTCGTTCACGTTGCCTGGCACTGGCAGATTACCCGTACCGGTCCGGCGCAACGGGATTTTTACCGCCGGACGAAAGCCGATATTCCCATTGATGTCCGCATAGATCATGTTTTGACCGGGAACGTGGAATTCGCCGACCCCTTCGCTGAATTCGTCCCAGTCGGACGCCTTGTTGATGGCCAGGATGCCGGCCAGTTCATCGGAGAGTTCGTGGCCTGTCCATCGCATCGCCACCACCCGGTCGGACTTTTTCGTCATCGGGTGTATATCCGACACCACCGGACCGTGACGGGTAATCCGCGCTGTCAGCGATTCCGCCGGAGCACCTTTGACCTCGATAACTTCCCTGCGCTGGTCCATACCAGTCCACTGACCTTCGTACATATAGAGATACGGATTGTCCTGATCCACCTCCTCGATGAAAAAATCCGCATCATCCGCCATGACGCTCGTAAAGCCCCAGGCGATGGAGTCGTTATGTCCGATGACCACGCCGGGGAGTCCCGCCAGCGTCACCCCGGCCACGTTGATGCCCGGCGCCCGGAGATGCATCTCGTACCACTTGGACGGCTGAGTGAAACTCAGGTGCGGATCGTTGGCCAGGATCGGCTTGCCGGATTCGGATCGCTCACCGGATACCACCCAACTGTTGCTGCCGATGTGGGTCCCGTCAATGCCCCGGAATTCGCGGAATTCACGATCCAGCTGAAGGAATGGGGTTAATCCATCTGCAAACCGGCCTTCCTGCTCCGGAATTATCACCGGTTTATTTGAATCATATCTGGGTATGATATCCTGGCCTTTAGTTTCGCCAACCCGGTCCACAACGTCGCCGAGGACAATATCCAGATGCCAGGCGATATTCAGTTCCCAGGCCATCAGGCGGACGTATACCAAACTGTGCTCCACCTTCCACGGCTCCGGCTCGAATCCCAGCAGACGATATTCCAGCGGTAGATTATCTTTGTGCGTGTCGATGTATGCATTAATTCCAGCGGTGTACGCGGAATAGACTGCCATGGATTCCTCGGAGATGTGATCCTTCAGACGGAGCGCCATCTCATGGAAGCCGATGGTACGCAGATATTTGTCGAAATCCAGGAGTTCCGGCCCCAAAAATTCCGCTAACCTTCCCTGTCCCGCCAGCCGCGTCATTTCCATCTGCCACATCCGCTCCGAGGCTGCAAGGTATCCGGCGGTATAGTAAAGATCATGCTGGTTTTGCGCCTCAACATGAGGCACGGCGTATTCGTCGTATTGGACGAATACCTCCTCCTGCAAGTTCGGTAGTGTGATACGGCCGCTGTATTCCGGTTCGGCCGTTTTGATAATCTGCAGATAAATGCTGAACCCAATTAGCACAATTGCAACAAGACCGGCAACGGCACCGGCAACGATAATTCCCCATTTTTTCATGATGCGTCTCCGCCTTGATCAAACAGTTCAATCATTGACTCTCCCCAAGCGATGGTCATATTGATGGTCCCCCAGTCGATATTTTCGATGGTATCCGAATACCAGTGCCAGTTCGGGATCTTTTTCTCCGATGTCAATCCGATGCACGTGATGCATTTGTACCCTTCCTGCACCAGCGGCAGGGTGTCGAAATACGCCAAACGGTACCGGCACGTCTCCACTTCCTGAAAAGCCGGCTGCTGGTTCACCTCTTTGGCTATTTGCACAATTTCCGCATCGTACGGCCAGAAAGTGAGCATGCCTTCCCCAAGACAATAATTCAGCGTCCCCGCACCCACGTTATCGAAGTTCAGAAAATACGTCTCATTCCGGTAAAGATCATCTCCGTGTGCATTGTAAAATGCCTTAACGCCATACATGCCGGATTCTTCGCATCCGGTGGCCAGCACCTGAATTTCCGTATGTTCCAACGGACTTTCTGCATACTTCTCTGCGAGATTCAGCATGACCGCCACCCCGCTGCCGTTATCGTTGGCACCATTGACATGCGAATGGACCGTTTCCCTCTGGATAAATATCCCGACCTGCGCTAAAAAATACACCACAAGCACCAGCGCAACAATCTGATACCAGAGATGGACTCCCCATTCGCTCCCCAGCCATGTAAACGGCACCGCGGCAAATGCCAGAACCGCGTTTAGTACAAACGACTGCCGGAAATTTTTGACCACTGCTGGCGCCCAGAGCAGCGCCGCCCGGGCGGTATCGTAATGTGCCATCAGCACGACGGTGCGTTTCGTCTCCCCGGTGGACGGAATGGTAGCTGTGACGTTCTGTGACTGCTTCTTTGGAATGATGTACGAAAACAGAGTATTGAATCCGGTAAAATGGCGCCAGAACGACCAGGCACCGAGAACAACGAATATTGTGCCAATGAACGGATGAAACGGCCCGAGCGCCACACCCGCTGCAAACAGGAGCGCGATGCCAATCAGCTCCCAGGAGTAGGAGCTGACGGCACGGAACTCCTCGATTGCCGGATCCAGATTCATGTCCCGGAGCCAGCCGGCGATCGTGCCGGCGGCTTCACGCTCCTGATCGGAAGCAGACGCCCGGTGCGGCAGCGCGGTCAAACTCGTCAGTATGTCTCGCGGGGAAGGCATTGTCGGAAGAGGAAAAGTTAGAGGGAGTGCCGGCAGTTTACAATATGTTATTGGGTAAACTACCGCATTAAAGTGTTAGTGTGTTCGGGTGTTCAAGTAACTGCGTCTGCTTTCCGCAGCCTTGGCGGTGGAGAGTATTACCGTGTTCTTGTTAAACCCGCAATAGGTCTCGTGGCCCCAGCCCTGTATCACCCGTGATCCTGTTTGGCTTTTTTTCCCGTCTCTGGCCTCCGTCGTTCACTTCTTCATTCTTCATTTTTCCTTTGGAGTTGGGCGGGGTACTTGGACATTGGGCATTCGTTATTGGATATTCTGCGGTTTCCTCTTCGGCCATCCCTGGCGGGATTGAATGAAAGAATATTGCGGCCTGAACCCATCAATACATTGGTGGGCTGAAAGCATACCGTCCCGCCGGGACTTTCGAGGATCTCAATTTTTATCATATAAATAAGAACGAGAGGGGCAAAATTACGAAACAACGGCATCGCTGCCCATTAAACCCTTATACCCTTATACCCTTATACCCTTATACCCTTATACCTTATCCCCTTATACCCTTCACCGGATTTGACCTTCATCCCGGCAGTCTCTACATTTTTAGAAACACGTAAAATACGTGAACGCCTTTGAATGAAATTCAAAGGCTACCATAAGAAGCCTTGCAATCTTTTTGCAAAATGGCCCAATAATCGGAGATAGTTTTATGAAGGTTTTTCTCACAGGCGGAACGGGATACGTCGGCAGCCGAATTTTGACGGATCTGCTGTCGGCCGGACACGAAGTGAAAGCCTTGGTTCGGGAAGGCTCCGAAGAAAAACTACCGGTTTCCCGTGATGAAATTGAGATCGTCACAGGGGATGCCCTGGACAAGTCTAGTTTCGCCCCGAGCCTCGGTGATTGCGACGCGGTCATTCACATCATTGGCATTATCCGGGAGTTTCCCTGGAAAGGAATCACCTTTCAGAAAATGCACGTAAAAGCTTCGGAAAACCTCATCGATGCTGCGATTGAAAACGATGTCGGCCGGTTCATTTACATGAGCGCACTAGGCGCAAAGCTTGATTCGAAATCCGGATATTTTACCACGAAAGCACAAGTGGAAGACCAACTGCGGGAGAGCGGTTTGGATTACACTATCTTTAAGCCGTCCATCATCTTTGGCCCAGGGGATGAATTCATTAATTATTTCGCCGATATGATGAAAACCTTTCATGTGCTACCCATTATCGGTAAAGGAAAGTACCGGATGCAGCCGGTGCATATCTCTAACGTAAGTCAGGCGTTTGTGCAGGCGCTGACCACGCCGGAGTCGATTGGGAAAATCTATGAAATCGGCGGCCCGGATCGCTATGAGTACACCGAGATGATGCGCCGGGTGAAAAGTACCGTAGGCACCTTTGCCCTGTTCCTGCACATACCGAAGGTGCTAATGCAGTGGATGGCGAAACTCCTCCAGTCTCTGCCATTTTTTCCGGTGACCGAAGCGCAGATCATCATGCTCTACGATGAAAATATCACCGAGGACAATCGGGCCTGGGAGGACTTTGACTTGGACCCTGTCGGATTCGAGGAAGGCATTAACCGATATTTGGGAGACACGGAATGAGGATCCGGCTGCTCACATCAATGGTGGTTTTTCTGTTAACGGTTGCGTTCCTTTACCCGGCCAACCAAACAATAGCAAAGGAGAATGACATGCTCAAATCAGGCGATACCGCCCCGGACTTTTCACTGCCGGACAGTCAGAACGAAATGCGCTCCTTATCGGACTTTACGGGAACGCCGACCGTAGTCTATTTCTATCCCAAAGATGATACTCCCGGCTGTACCAAAGAAGCGTGCAGTTTCCGGGATAATTACGATGCCTTTAAAGACGCGGATATCGACGTCATCGGTATCAGTTATGACTCGCCGGAATCCCACGCCGAGTTCAAGGAGAAATACAACCTGCCGTTCACGTTGCTTTCCGACTCCAACAAAGAAGTCGCAAAAAACTACGGCGCTTCCCGGGGGCTGCTCGATCTGATGGGAGCCAAGCGCATTACCTACTTGCTGGATGAAGACAATACCGTGATCAAAGTCTATCCCAACGTCACACCGGCCGACCATGCGGAGGAAATTCTGGACTACTTCGAAAAGCGATAAACTAATCGCACGCAGATGAACGCAGATACAAAAGATTAGCACAGATAACAGACAAAAAAATTTACCGCAAAGACGCTAAGAACGCAGAGCCTCCTGCCCAAATTGTAATAAAATATAGCGGCTTTGATCCAGTAGGAGCCCCTTCCGGGGCGGGGTTGCGAAAAAGGTCTGTTACGCGAACACTTAACACTCGAACACTGGAGTCATGAGCCAAACCACCTACGATACTTTCGCAAAACTCGACATCCGCGCCGGAACGATTATCTCTGCCGAGGAATTCCGGGAGGCCCGGCAGCCGGCGTATAAACTGATTATCGATTTTGGCGAGCTGGGGGTCAAACAATCCAGTGCACAGATAACCGATTTATACTCTTTGGAAGAACTCGAAGGAACACAGATTATCGCCGTCGTCAACTTCCCGCCGAAGCAGATTGGACCATTCATTTCCGAGGTGCTGGTGTTGGGCGTCGACACCGACGATGGAGTGGTGCTGTTGCGTCCGGATTCGGCTATTAAAAACGGGAGTGTGGTGTATTGAGTTCTCATAAGCCACTTCTATGGGGACCCTTTCAGGGATCGCTGACCCTGGAAGGGTCTTGTTATTTTCTCTAATAATCACCTTAAAGTTCATTACAACAAATTGCTTGGATTAATTTATCTCCCGCCCATGACCGCTCGCAGCGTCATGGGCGGTGTTTGCTCAACTCGATACCAGTAACGATGCCGAGAGCAATCTTCAACGGATGCAATTTCCTCATCTTGTGCATCCTTTCCCGTTACTCTATATTGATACCAGCATGGTAAACTCCTCAGTCCATCATTTTGTTTTGCACGTAATCAATTTCTCAAACGAAAGGATCCGGTCATGAAATATCCCCCCGAACCGTTCAAGATTAAGGTCGTCGAACGGATTGAACGCACCACCCGGGAAGAGCGCGAACAGATCATCCGGGACGCCGGATACAACGTCTTCAATATCGCCGCCGAAAAAATATATATCGATCTGCTCACCGACAGCGGCACCTCCGCCATGAGTGACAACCAGTGGGCCGGAATGATGCACGGCGACGAAAGTTACGCCGGCAGCCGCAATTACTATCACTTTGAAGAAGCAATCAAAGATATCTACGGTTTTGAGCACGTCATTCCGACGCATCAGGGACGAGTTGCGGAAAACCTGCTGTTTTCGACCATCTGCAATGCAAATTCGGTTATCCCGAACAACACTCATTTTGATACCACACGTGCCAACGTGGAATATAACGGAGCCCAGGCCGTCGATCTCGTGGTGGATGAAGGCAGAGATCCTACGGTCATCGCCCCGTTCAAGGGAAACATGGACCTGGATAAACTGCAGGCTACCATAGATGAATACGGCGCGGATCGCATCCCGCTCTGCATGATCACCATCACCAACAATTCCGGCGGCGGTCAGCCCGTCTCAATGCGTAACCTCCGGGAGACCAAAGAAATACTGTCAAAATACAATATACCGCTCTATCTGGACGCATGCCGGTTTGCTGAAAATGCCTATTTCATCAAGATGCGGGAAGAGGGTTACGCGGATAAATCTATCGAAGAGATTGCGCGGGAGATGTTTTCGTATGCCGACGGCGCCACCATGTCCGCCAAGAAGGACGGGTTGGTCAATATGGGCGGCTTTATCACCATGAATGACGATGCGCTGGCCGAGCAGATCACCAACCGGCTGATACTCATCGAAGGGTTTCCGACCTACGGCGGCATGGCCGGCCGGGATTTGGAAGCCATCGCCCGGGGACTCCGGGAAGTGCTGAACGAAGATTATCTGGCCTATCGCATTTCGCAGGTGCAGAGTCTCGGAGAAATGCTGGACGACGCCGGCGTCCCGTATCTTAAGCCGACCGGGGGACATGCACTCTATCTTGACGCAAAATCGTTTCTCCCGCAGATCCCACAAAGTCAGTTCCCGGGACAGAGGCTTACCTGTGAGCTGTACGTGGCCGCTGGCATTCGTGCCGTAGAAATCGGTTCGCTGATGTTTGCTCATGAAAATCAGGACACAGGCGAGACCGTCTATCCGGATCTGGAATTAGTCCGCTTAGCCATACCGCGGCGCGTCTACACCAATATGCAGATGCAGTACGTTGCGGAATCAATAATCGAAATCTATGAAAGACGTGACGAACTCAAAGGATTACGGATCGTCAAGGAAGCGCCTGTGCTTCGGCACTTCACAGCCCGACTGCTCCCAATCAACGCATAAAATCTAGTTCGGCAGGACGTCATCCGGGGGGTTAAATCCGAACGGTCCGGGGCCTTGCTGATTACTCTGGACTTTAATTTCGCCGTGCTGCTGTTCGTATCGCTCAATATTGTTTTCCAGCGCGTTCAGAAGCGCTTTGGCATTCTGGGGCGCCATAATAACCCGGGACTGCACCTTCGCCTTGGGACTCCCGGGTACCACTCTGGTAAAATCCAGGATAAATTCCGCATGAGAATGGGTGATAACGACAAAATTCGCATATTCGCCGTCAGCCAACTCCTCGGGTAATTCGATATTTACCTGCTGCTGTTGACCCTGTTGTGGGTTCTTGGACTTTTTGTTTTCATCGTCTGACATATTTTACTCCACATGTTGTGCTAAATGGTTTCGAATAATTTGTGTAAAGGTACGGAACCGGACCGTGATTCCAAAACAGGATGCAACGTAATGAACACATAAAAAAACGGCATTGCAGGAAATAACTCTCACAATGCCGTCGCAAGCAACTACTTAATCAGTGCTACAGGTACTATTTCTCTCTACCAGTCCTCGTCCTCATCTTGTTCGGTGTCTTCACCCTCCGCCATATTATCCATATTATCCCGATACGGCGTATATGGGGTGGAACCTTTTTCATATGGTGATGTATCCGCATCGTCAAATTCGGACTGAAACGGGCTCATTATCTCATCGCCATATAACTGCAGATCGAAAAAATCCACTTCCTCCACAATCCCCTGCATCATTAAGTATTCAAGGAAATCCTGAAACTTCGGCTGCTTCATATTGATACTGCAATGCGGGCAAATCAGCGATTTTTCCAGGGATTCCTCTTCCAGCGGTTCTTCACAATTTGGACACGCAAGACTTATCATAATATTTCGATTCGTTATGTGTTTAATGTGCCAATTACGCCGCTAATATAGAAGGCGACTTTAGTTGATGCAATAAATAATTTTGGCGTGAAATGCAACAGGAAAATGCGGGGATCTTTGCATAATATTATCTTTGCCGGCTGCCACCTATTTTTGCCAGGGAGAGTCATTTCCGTCACCGATCGCTAACAGCGTCGATGACCGTTATTCTGGCTCTGTCAACTCACTGTCAGTGACGCCGGAAGCGCTCACTCCAATTGAGTGTAGCGGGTGGGTTCGGTTAATGAATTTCGTGAACGGAGGTGAGCGAACGAGATCCTTCCCCGTAGGGCTCCCTTTGGGGGACGTCTGCGGTTCGATTGCCTCGAATCATCGCTCAGGATGACTGGGATAATTCTAACCATCATAGGTAGGAATAGTATGTCATTCCGAGCGAGCGAAGCGAGCCGAGGAATCTCGTGATGAGATTTCCGGGATAAAATTGACCAGATCCCTCGACTCCGTCCCAACAAACCGGAACTTCACTCGGGATGACTGGTATGGATGTTTTTATTCTTCACCCCGCCGAATCATCAAATCGTACAGTGACCACCCTACCTGCACAAAAAACCCCAGCGCCATGAGAAAACCGGAAAGCATCAGTAAATACGTCCATGCCGGAGAAAAATAGCGAATCAGCCAGAAGCTGCCGAAACTGACGATAATTGAGATAAATGGCTCGGTGAGGAAAAAAGTTTTCCATATCCCCGGGGGAAAGGAAGAGAAAAAAAATATAGCTCCGGTCAGAAGAAATGTGAGGCTGAGTCCAAACATATGGTTGTGCACGGTTTGGAACATTTCCCCGGCCGGTTTCTCAAATTTCATCTCTGTCTCAGAGCCGCGAAAATCCTCGGCCACTCCGGTATAGGTCATATCCGTGTTAAAGTAGACATATCCCAGTCCGATGAGATACGCTGCAGTTAATGTTATCAGGAAGAGTGCCAGCATCTTCCTGAGCGATGCCGGCAGTTCGGATAGGTGAATCTCCGTTACGGAACTCATTGGGACTGACCGTAATAGGCTTCCAGCAGATGCAGAACCAGCCGAACCCCTGCATTGACTCCACGGACTGAAATAGTCGCACCGGAAATGTTAATAATGTCCTGGTTAATGCGGACGGGGTCGTCTGTGGTCATATTTCGGTACTGATAGAGAAACCGCTCCCGCTGCACTTCGCCTCCACGGTTCTCACGGTATACTAATATCCGAACGCCCTCCACCTGGAAATCCGCGTCTACGCCTACTAACATTGTAATCGGTCGGTATTTTCCGTATTCGTTGATTTCCATGGCATAACCGATTCGGTTTCCCTCCTTAAATACCTGCTGCACTATATATGTCGAGTCAGGGATGGACCGATGCAATTCAGTTGCAAGGGTGTCCCGTATTTGTTGAGTTATTCGAATGGTATCGATACGAGTGTCTACATTCGTACCGAAAATCTCTTGAATCGCCTCGGCGGGAGTAAGGAGATATTGTGCCGGTCCGAGATCAACATCGCTGGGAGGTTGCTCCTGGGCATACAGCGGGAGAGCGAAAAGGAAAGAGACAAAGAGGCCGGACAGGAGAGTCTTCATACAGCTCAATTAGAGTGGGCCGTATGTTCCTGCAGAACGCTGTCGGCATACTGATGGAATTTTTTGTCATTAATATGCCGTTTGACCGATTTCACCAGAATATTGAGGTGCATATCTTCACTCTCGAGCAGTTCTTCAAGCACATCCTGGGTCGGTTCATCCTGTTTGGCGATAAACGGTTTATAAATCGGTTCCAGTTCCAGACTTTCCAGCGTCAACGCCAATTGGAATCCCTGTTTAATTGACAATTCTGGATCGTCTAAAACCTTCTGATAGTTATCGAGAAAATCCCTGATGGTTTCCATGCTTTCGGTGCTCACTTCCATTTCGGAATTTTGCAGATCCTCATCCCGGGCGCTGCGTTTGCGCATCAGGCGCACCAGCCTGATATGTGTCTCTTCCTGTTGCGCCATCATAATCCAGAGATGTTGCAAATCCCGATTGGTAAAACGCTCCGCCAGACCGATGTAATACTGTTTCATCCCATTTTCCACAGATTCCATCAGGGATAACAGTTCTTTATATTTTATCGTGAGTGTTTCACTCATTTAGTTCATTCTCCCAAAATTACGCCAGCTTGCGTAATGTAAGATCCCGGACCGGGCTTTTCAATCCTATTGAGACAGGATCTCATTTGTTTTACGCTCTAAAAATAGGAAGTGGCGCCAAAGAAGAATGTACCCTCGCTTTCATTGGCGGTGGTCGAATTCAGAGGCGTTTCCTCCTGGATAAGGTACTCCACCTTTACCGCCGTATCCTCAATAGGACGCCAGTTGAGTCCCACGGTATACCGGTTAGCGATATCGCCATCCGCATCCATATTGTAATTGATACGACCGAGGCGGGCCATCGCCGTGAACTTTGATTCAGGAAATCCGGGAATCAGGCCGAAACCAAAGTGATAATTGGGCTGGACATAGTATCCTAACTGTCCGACGGTTGAATTGACCATCATTTCAGTACTGGAGTACGCAGTTTCCAGTAATAATTCGAACGGTCCTTTTTGAAGAGTTGCGTCTAATCCCAAAATACTTAGCCGGAGTTCATCGCCGTCATCGTAATTGCCGGTATGAAAGCTCCCGCCGAATTCCATGCCAAGCACGGGGCTATACACCAGGCGGCCCACCAGCGATTTCGACTGGTTATTATCCGAGGCCAGCGAACCGCGGCCACCGCGGGTGCGTACCTGGTTTGGACCTGCAATGATACCCTCGTTAAATCCGTTCACCAAATACAGTTCATATCCAAGAACACCCATTTCCGAGGGATAAATGGTACCGTGGAACCCCATACCGGACTCTGAGAGAGTGGTAGGAATCAATTGCCGGTTAACCAGGGGACGAGACACAAAATCGTTCCACGGGCTGTCATGCACCAGGTTGAACTTACCCAACGGCGCAAGCAACACACCGGTACGGTAGGTCAGCCATTCTGTGAATTGAATATCCAGCGCCGCAAATTCGAGCTTAATTTCGCCATCGCCGGGAACCCGCCCACCATGTTCAAATTCAATTTCGGTGGCGAAGTGGATCCGGTCATTAATTTCGCTGAAGATAAACGGGATGAACCGGTGCTGATCGAATGTATTTTTATCCTCGGTGATTTCCCACTCCATATCGATGTATCCACCGATTGCCGTACCGCGCCCGGCTTCTTCAATGTACGGTTTATCATAGATACCGCCAGGGGTTGCCGGCCGATCCTGTGCCAATGCCGGTAGCGCGAACAAAACTATCCCAAAGCAAGCGAGAATACCCGAAAGACGACGAATCATAGCAAACTGCATTAATCTCTCCATTCTAATTTATTGATAATCGTTATCATTTAATTGAGACTGAATCTCAATTGCGTCAATAATATAGCCGAAGACCGAATGCTCTGCAAGTGTCAATTGTTGACAATTTCAACGATACGACTTGGGGATAACGAGAAGCTGCATTAAATTGCATACCGCTTTGAGAGAAAAAGTGACTCGTAAAGCCGCGAAGGGTGCAAAAAAACATTAAATTAATAATAGATGAAACACCGAATGCTCTGAAAATAGCCCAATCAACAACGAATGAATAACAAACACCGCTAAAGTGGTTACTACCAAGAAAAAGCCACAATTGACACTGGACTGGGGACGCAAGACGCCTGACCGTAACCATAACACGGTAACACGTTAACACTGTAAAACGCCGTTACCTGCCCCGCAGGGATCCCTTTGGGAAACACAAGAACACTTGAACATTGACTTATGTGTAAGAGCAAAATTATGATTAAGATGAGGAAAAAACGAAGGAGTAAAAGGTAACCAGTGTTAGACCTCCACCCATTCGTTGTCGGATTTGCTGTAGCGCTGCTGACGGTCAGCGTGGTCTTCGATCTACTGGCTATCACCACCGATCGACCACACTTACAGACCGTGGGGTGGTGGAACCTGTTTCTCGGATTTTTCGCGGCGCTGTTTGCAGTGATTACGGGACTCTACGCTAAAAACAGCGCAATATTTACGGATGGTGTGGATACTGTTCTGGGATATCACCAATACTTCGGGATTGCTACAGCCTGTGTGTTTACGCTGCTTTTTATCTGGCGCTCGAACATGGATCGGGTTATCCGAAAACGATGGCAGGCACTCTATTTAACAGTGGCTATTATCGGGACTGTACTTGTACTGACCACCGGATTCCTCGGCGGGCAACTGGTGTTCGAACACGGGACAAATGTGCAGGAAGTGAAGGAACTTCAAATCAAGGTTGAACAGCTTCAGGCGGATACCACACATATGGTAGCATCCGATACGTTATCCAACTAAGTCTCGCATACTGTTTGTTCCAACTAAGAAATTCTACCCCGTAGAGACAAAGCATGCCTGCCCCAATGGGGCTACCTTTCTATCACGGAAGCTCCGAAACCCAAAAGATACCATCTCTCTAAGAAATGGCATCTTTTTTAAAATCACACCAATACGCCACACGGGATAAACGTGGAAAAGCGAACCCAAGGTTGAATAATTTGTCGTAAAACTTCCGGTGACGTTATGTGTGCACCAGATTCGACGAAGCGCGCCGGGCGCTATTCCTTAATAACCCAGACTTTGACTTCGCCGGTGATATCTTTGTGCAATTTGACCGGCACGTTGTAAATCCCGAGTGCCTTGATGGGCTCATCCAGCAGGATATCCTTCTTATCGATATCAAAACCCTGCTCGTCCAGCAGTTTAGCGATATCCTGTGATGTGACCGATCCGAACACCTTGTCTTCTTCGCCGACCTGTACCGGAGCGTTCAGTGAAACGTTTTCCAGCTTGTCCGCCACCTTCTGCGCCTCGAACTTCGCCTTGTTTTCGCGGACCTGCTGCATGCGCCGCTCTTCTTCATAGACTTTCCGGTTAGAATCGGTGGCGCGCATTGCCATATCTCTGGGATGCAGGTAATTCCGGAAATAACCCGGCTTGACGTCGACAATTTCGCCGGCCTCGCCCAGTTTCTCCACATCCTGACGTAGTATTATCTTCATTGGTATGTACTCCTCATCTTCCTCGCTGTGAAGGATTAATTGTCTGTCACATCGAACGTGTACGGCAGCAGTGCAATGTTCCGGGCGCGCTTGATGGCGCTCGTCAAATCACGCTGGTGCCTGGCACATGTTCCCGTGATACGGCGAGGAATAATTTTTCCCTGCTCCGTGATAAACTTCCGCAGCGTCTTGGGATCTTTGTAGTCGATCTGCATCCGCCGCGAATTTTCACAGAATTTACATATCTTTCGTCTTGCCATATAATTGATACTCCGTTTATTGCTGATTTACGCCATTGAGGCATTTTAGTTTTCGATGACGTGTAAAGAGGAGATTACGCTGGTCCGTGATCAAAACGAACTCAGCCTGTCGACCTGTTTATTTACTTCTCTTCCTCGTCTTCTTCGTCTACTTCGTCCTCATCCTCTTCTTCATCCTCATCTTTGTCTTCATCCTCATCATCGTCAGTCTCTTCATCTTCACCATCTTCATCCTCTTCGGAATCGTCGATCTCTTCCTCATCGTCCTCGTCATCATCTTCCTCGAAGGATTCCCCATCCTCTTCTTCATCAAGATACTTTTTTCGTTCTTTACTGAGGTCCGGTTCCTCGTCCAGGCGTACCGTCAGATGTGCAATCACACTGTCATTTAATCGCTGGGATTCTTCCAGTTCCCGGACGATGGATCCTTCCGCTCCGAATTCGATGAGGACATACGTCCCATACTTCTGCTTGTCAATGGAATACGCCAAACGACGCTTGCCCCAGTCGTCCACGCTGTAGACGCGGCCGCCGTTCTCCGTGATAAACTCCGAATACTCGTTTTTTATCGCCTGGAGCGCATCGTCCTCGTATCCCGGGTTGACAATGAACAGATTCTCGTAATATCTCACTCTTCCACTCCTCGTGTTATTTTATGCGATCAGCGGTGCGATAACCAACGACACCACTGACATTAGCTTGATTAGAATGTTGAGAGACGGACCGGCCGTATCCTTAAACGGATCGCCGACGGTATCACCAACCACCGCCGCCTTGTGCGCGTCGCTGCCCTTGCCGCCGTGTGCGCCGGACTCAATATATTTTTTCGCGTTGTCCCAGGCGCCGCCGGTATTGGCCATAAAGATAGCCATAAGCACGCCGGTCACCGTCACGCCGGCCAGAATTCCGCCCAGCATATATTTATCATAGAAGCCGAATGCGATGGGCACGATCACTGCCAGGAGTCCCGGTACCACCATCCGCTTAATTGCGGCGGTCGTCGCGATATCCACACACTTGGCGTGTTCGGCCACAGCATTGCCTTCCATCAATCCTGTAATTTCTTTGAACTGGCGGCGGACTTCGTTAATCATTTCGAAGGCCGCATCGCCTACCGCCTTCATGGAAAACGCGGAAAACAGAAACGTCATCATTCCACCGATGAACAGCCCGGCCATCACATTGGCGCTGCCAATATCGATGGATTCAACCTTGGCCACGGTCCGAAATGCTGAGAACAGCGCCAGCGCCGTCAAGGCTGCGGAACCGATGGCGAAACCCTTTCCTATGGCTGCGGTGGTATTACCGACTGCGTCCAGCTTATCCGTCCGTTCCCGGACTTCCGGTGGCAGGTCGGACATTTCCGCAATGCCGCCTGCGTTATCAGCGATCGGGCCGTACGCATCGACCGCCAGCTGGATTCCGATGGTGGAAAGCATTCCCAGCGCGGCAATAGCGATACCGTACAATCCGGCGGTGGCATAGGAGATAAGGATCGCCAGCGCCAGTGCAACTATCGGCAGGGCGGTACTCGTCATTCCAACCCCGAGCCCGTTAATAATATTAGTGGCGGCCCCGGTCTGTGACGCTTCCGCGATACTCCGGGCAGGGCCCCGGGCTTCCGAGGTATAATATTCAGTAAATAAACCGATGAGCACACCGGCTACTAACCCGGCGATGGTCGCCCAGAACACACCTGTACTCTGATACATCACGCCGTTCAGTTCAAACTGCGCCGGTACGAGCCACTGGATGATAAAATAAGTCACAATTACCATAATGCCCGCTGCGCCAAAGGTACCAATATTCAGCGCCTTCTGCGGGTCGCCGCCTTCTTTGGTGCGGACCAAAAAAGTTCCCACGATGGAGACGATAATGCCGGCGCCTCCCAAATACAGCGGCAGTACAACCATATCTATCGGTTGCTGGACGACCGTGGCACCCAATACCATCGCCCCGATAATGGAACCGACGAACGATTCGAACAGGTCGGCGCCCATCCCGGCCACATCACCAACATTGTCGCCGACGTTATCGGCGATTACTGCGGGGTTCCGGGGATCATCTTCCGGTATGCCCGCCTCAACCTTACCGACCAAATCGGCACCAACATCGGCGGCTTTGGTATAGATACCGCCACCGACTCGGGCAAATAGTGCAATGGAACTGGCGCCCATACTAAAACCAGTCAAAATCGGCAGGACCAGATCCTGGAGGGTGTTAACATCCTGTCCGAGTGCATTCCCATAGATAATAAACAATACACTGAGACCGAGCACGCCGAGTCCGGCAACGCTCATTCCCATGACCGACCCGCCGGAAAAAGCGATATTCAACGCAGAGACCAAGCTGCCTCTTGCGGCCTGCGTTGTGCGGGAATTCGCTGCGGTTGCCACCCGCATGCCGATAAACCCGGCCAAACCGGAACAAAACGCGCCAACGACAAATGAAACGGCAATGAGCTTATTCCAGCCCGGATAGCCAAATATCATTAAAATTGCAACGGCCAGGACAAACAAGGCCAACACCTTGTATTCCCGCCCGAGAAATGCCATGGCGCCTTCGCGGATATGTTTGGCGATAGTTGCCATCTGCTCTGAACCGGGGTCCTTTTTGTTCACAAATGAAGCTTTCACATAGGCATAAAGCAATGCGATAATGCCAGCCGCGGGTATCAAATAGATTAATTGAGTCATGCGGAGAAAATCCTCCTTCGTTAGGTTGCGAGATCGCGTTTATTATAGGTATTCATTGCTCTTTGGATACCTTCATGAATAAAGCTCATAATCCCGTCAGCAGCGGTTTTTACGACGTCCTGCACTACCGGCAGTTCATCTGTAGCAAATGGCGTCAGGACAAAGTCTTCAGACGGTCCGGTTTTGTACTCACTACCGATCCCGATTCGGAGTCGTGGAATACGTGTGGTCCCAATTTTGTCCACAACAGATTCCATCCCACGATGCGTCCCGGCACTTCCGCCGGGCCGAAACCGCATGGTCCCCAGGGGAAGATCCAGGTCGTCGTAGACGACCAGCGTCTCCCGGAGCTTCACTTGTCGGTGTCGTTGCATATCCGTTATCGCATTTCCGCTGTTATTCATGTATGTGAGTGGCTTTACCAAAGCATATTTCCCGGACCGGTGTTCGCCGAGCAGGTACTCACCCTTCCCTGACATAAGCGTGACGTGCTGCTTTTCCGTCAGAAAATCGATAATCCGAAACCCAATATTGTGCCGCGTCTCGCGGTACTTCTTGCCCGGATTTCCGAGTCCGATGATATACTTCATAACCACTCATATGCCGACCGGATTATTCCGTGGCCTCTTCTTCTTCGCCTTCACCAGATTCTTCTTCGCCTTCTTCGCCCTCTTCCGGTTCTTCGCCTTCTTCGAGTTCGAGTTCTTCTTCCTCCGGTTCCTCTTCTTCGACCACGAGCTGTGTCGGATGGACCACCGTTGCCACTGCCCGGTCCGAAGGTTCCAGAATCTCAATACCTTCCATTTCCAGATCGGACACCTGCACTGAATCACCCATGTGCAATTCATCTACGTTTACTTCCAGCGATTCAGGGATCTTGCTCGGGATGGTCCGAATAGCCGCATCCCACATAATCTGTTCCAGGATTCCGCCCTCTTCGCGGACGCCAATCGGCTCACCGACCAGGCTGATGCCAACACGGGTTTCCACAGCCTGCCCCTCTACGATACCAAGAAAATCGATATGCAGAATTTCGTCCGTCACCGGATGGTGCTGTACTTCACGTAAAATTGCCGGCTGCTTTTTCCGGCCAACCTTTAGATTGATTACCCGGGCACCGGTCTGCATGGCGTAGAACAGGTCACTTTTATCTATGGAAATCGGAGTGGCCTCAACTTCTCTGGAATAGAGCACGGCGGGAATCTGATCGTCCTTGCGAAGGTCCTTGGTCGCCTTCTTCCCGAGCTCTTTCCGTTTTTTCGCTTTTAACTCAACTGTAGCCATCGGTTCTCCCTTATTGTGCGTTTAGAAATTAAATAATGAGCTGATAGATTCTTCCTCATGGATGCGACGAATCGCCTCGCCGAAGACTTCGCCGACGCTGATCACAGTCAACTTATCAAACCGTTTCTCCTGCGGTATCTGGAGCGTATTCGTCACGGTGAGTTCGTTAATCGGGGAATTCTTGATACGCTCCACAGCCGGACCGGAGAGCACTGCGTGTGTTGCCAGCGC
This sequence comes from Candidatus Neomarinimicrobiota bacterium, assembly GCA_021734025.1. Classification (NCBI taxonomy): domain Bacteria; kingdom Pseudomonadati; phylum Fidelibacterota; species Fidelibacterota bacterium. The sequence continues at coordinate 222,823 of JAIPJS010000005.1, read as the reverse complement.
TTCGACCGACCGGGCGCCTTTACCCATGGCGACCTCAGCGGCTGTGGTCAGTGTGCCGGCGGTATCCACTAAATCATCAATTAAAAAGATATCTTTCCCGTCCAGTTCGCCGATTACGTTCATCACGTCCGAGCGATTCGGCTCCGGGCGTCGCTTATCGATAATCGCCAGTGAGGCGCCAAGGAGTTTGGCGTAGGACCGGGCCATTGGAATACTGCCCACATCCGGCGCCAAGACAGCGACATCGTCCAATCCCTGTTCGCGGATATGCCGCATCAGCGCAATCTTGGAATAGAGGTGGTCGAACGGGATATCGAAAAAGCCCTGGATCTGGGTGGAATGCAGGTCCATGGTTAAAACACGGTCTGCGCCAGACTTCGTCAGCAGCGTCGCCATCACCCGGGCGGAAATCGGTACGCGTGGCTGCTCTTTCCGGTCTTGCCGGGCATAGCCGTAATACGGAATTACCGCCGTAATGCGGTGGGCGGACGCCCGCTTGGCCGCGTCGATCATCAGCAGTAGTTCTATGATATTTTCCGCCGGTGGATTGGTCGACTGAATCAAAAAGACATCCGTGCCTCGGATATTCTCCTCGAACTTCACCCAGATCTCGCCATCACTGAAATTCTTGATGGTCAGCCCGCCAAGCGGCAGGTCCAGGTACTCGGAAATTTCACCGGCGAGCTCGGGGTTCGAACGCCCGGCAAACAGTTTCGCTGGATGAGAGTCAACCGACATAGAAATTTCTCTGCTCCACAATCATTAATAATAGCATTTGTAAATTTCGCTCGGGGGTAGGGATTCGAACCCCAATTATCGGCGCCAAAGGCCGAGGTCTTGCCATTAGACGACCCCCGAGTGAAAAGTTATAATGGATGATATTCAGAGAGGTGAGATAGGTGCCGAACTGCTCAGGACCGCCTGCATTCGGGGCTGGGTGCGGGCAACCGGATTGGCGAGTACGCTGAAATAATCCTTCTTTAGCGCCTCCACTGCCTGTTGCGCCGCCGCGCTATCCGAATATATTCCGAAGATCGCCGACCCGCTTCCGGATAAACTCACGTGGTCAGCCCGGAGATGCATCAGGCGCTGCCTGATGTCACCGATCTCCGAATATCGTTCCGTTACCAGCGGCTCAAAATCGTTTACGAGCCACCGGTCGAATTCCCTGTTGTCAAAAAAGCCTTTAAACTTATTTTCAATGTCGCTGGAAGTCAAGTCGTATTTAACATTAGCGTACGCCCACCCCGTGGAAATGTGGATATCCGGCACCACGATAACCACCGGACTTCCCAGAGATGTCGTAAGCGGCTCAATCTCCTCACCGATACCGGAAGCACGGGCAGCGCCGCCGTACAGAAAAAAAGGCACATCAGCCCCAACTTGTACTGCCAGAGATGTGAGATCCGTTGGAGCAATGTCCAGGTCAAACAACTTCGCCAGTCCGATCAGCGTGGTGGCGGCGTTACTGCTTCCACCGCCCAGTCCGGAGCCCATGGGAATCCGCTTGTCGACGGTTAACCGAACATTATCTATTCCGGGAAATCGATCACGTAATAGTTCAAATGCTTTATAACAAAGATTGGATTGGTCGGTTGGCAAGCCCTGGTGCTCGGTGATGATTTCGAACCCCGGGGATTCAGTCTTTTCGAAGAAGAGAGAGTCGCCGAAATCGACTTCCTGGAAGATTGTCTCTATGAGGTGATAGCCGTCGTCCCGCCGGCCGGTGATGCGCAACCCGAGGTTTATTTTCGCGTTGGAGCGGAGCCGGAGTGCGTCCATCAGCCGAGCTGATCCCGGAAGCGTTTGATGCAGAGGTCTTTGCCGAGGATTTCAATAACCGCCGGCAGCTCCGGCCCGTGCATTTCGCCGGTCAAAGCAATTCGGACCGGCATCCAGAGATCTTTACCCTTGACTCCGGTATCCTTCTGAACAGATTTCATGATAGCCATGAAGGTATCTTTGGTAATTTCCTCCTGCTCCTCAAACTGATCGGCCAGCGCGGCAAAGACCTGCTTCGAGGAATCTTTCGCCAGCATTTCCCCGAGTTCTGGCTCGGCTTCCGTATCAATGTTCAGCGGCGTCGGCTGAAATACCTCCGTGACTTCCGGAATCTCCGCCAGGTACCGGAGATTTTCCTTCACCGCGTCGATGATCAGTGTCATCTTCCGGCGATTACCGGTATCAAAGCCGGCTTCCTCGAGAAATGGCTGCGCCAGGTCGACCAATCTGTCCGTCTCCGTCTCCCGGATGTACATACCGTTCATCCACTGGAGCTTTTCCACGTTGAACACGGCACCGGATTTGTTAATCCGATCCAGGCTGAACTTGCGTATCAATTCTTTGGTGGAAAGAATTTCCTCGTCATCGCCGGGACTCCAGCCCAGCAGGGCCACAAAATTGGTAAGCGCCTCAGGCAGGTATCCCTTCTCCCGATAATCCTCTACCGCCACGTCACCCTGGCGCTTGGAGAGTTTGGATCGATCTTCGTTCAATAGCAGCGGCAGATGGGCAAACACCGGCGGTTCCCAGTCGAAATATTCGTACAGCAGAATATGCTTCGGCGTACTCGGCAGCCATTCCTCACCGCGAATCACATGTGTAATCCCCATCAGGTGATCGTCCACCACATTGGCCATATGATATGTCGGAAAACCGTCGGATTTCATCAGGATCTGATCATCCAGGTTTTCGTGCGGAATCGCCACCTCACCACGGACCTTGTCGCTGAATTCGACGGTGCCGTCATCCTCCGGGATTTTCATTCTGATCACGTGGGGCATACCAGCGTCCAGCCTGCTCATCCGTTCTTCTTTGGAAAGTTTCCGGCAGTGCTTATCGTACTGCGAGCGGCGATTCATCTCCTGCTGCTGCTTCCGGACCTTCTCCAGCCGCTCCTGGGAGCAAAAGCAGTGATAGGCGTAATCGTTCTCCACCAGCTGATTCACATATTCGGTATAAATGTCCAGCCGCTCTGACTGACGGTACGGTCCGTTTTCACCACGTGAATCTTTTTTAGATAGTTCCGGGCCTTCGTCGTACTCGATCCCGGCCCAGTGCAGCGTCTCAATCAGGTTTTCCACCGCGCCCTTGACCAGGCGTGTCTGATCCGTGTCCTCGATCCGGAGCACGAACGTACCACCCTGCTTTTTTGCATAGAGATAGTTATAATACGCCGTCCGCAGTCCACCGACGTGTAGAAATCCCGTGGGACTCGGGGCAAACCGAACTTTTACACCCTTCAATTGAGGCTCCTCCATAATTACTCCGCCTGTGCGTTTTGTAATTTCAATTCTGTAAAGCTAGGGAAAGCAAGGGTGAAAAGACAGTGTAAAAACATTGTTCAGGTGTCATAGTGTTCGGGTGTTCACGTTTTAGAGTACTCGGGTTTAACAGGGTATTTCTGTGTTATAGTGTTCCTGTTTGTAGTCGCGGCTTTAGCCGCGTAAACAATCCGTCGCCGATCCTCTGTTGAGGTCGGTGACGGTAGTGAAAATATTGATATATACATTACTGTCAGCGATTCCATCGCGGCAGGGACCACCGACAGGAGTCCGCCTTTGAATAAGATTCAAAGGCTCCAATGAATAACCTCGCAATCTCATTGCGAGGCAGTGACTGTGGGACCTGAATCATTAATTATCTCCCGCTTAAACCCGCTTTGCGGACTTTAATCGGGAAACCGAGATCAAATACCTTCTCCATCCCATTCCCTGTTTTCCGTTCTCCTTTCTGCTTTCTCGTCTTTTACGACGAACAACCAACCACGAACAGGTTCTCCCTTTTCGTTACTTTGCCCCGAAAGCAATATGTCATACGGTATGTTTTCCATTGGACATGACGAGAAATTTATGCACGTAAAAACACTTTCCTCTTGACAACGGGGGAGGGGGGGGTATAATTAAAATGAAACTGTAATTTCTTTTTATCGCCAGGTTGTTACCAGCCAGTCTGAAGTCCTTTGCGCGTTTAAGGTTCATCCCATTAGGGAAAATGTGCGGAACCAAAATGTTAATTTAGCTTAATTTATTCACGAACCGGGAAAAAATGTTCAATTATCGGGATTATCCGTGTGTGGGCAAGGAGGTTGCGATAGGGACCGGCGTTCACCCTTCGATAAGCTTAGGTTGACGCCGTAAAGTGTCACTCAGATCTCGTCTAATAATGGTAGACTCTTTGGCTTTTTTTGGGTATAGATCTTTGAACAGTGCCTCTAAAAAAATATTCATGAATAATTCAGGATATGCATTCAGATTACCTGTATTGAAAAAAGTAGAGTGGTTTACGAATAGAAACAATGGTCTAGAAAATGGTATACGATATGTTTAAAAAGTTGTCAATGGTCGCGTTATGGAGTGTAGTTGGATTGAATTGCCTGGGATTACAGGAAGTAAGGGGACAATGGGCCACTGACCCTTCCAACAATTTACGATTAACCCCCGCTGCGGAAAGTCACATTTATCCCCAGGTCGTAACAGATAATCAGGGAGGAGCGTATATCGCGTATGCAAAGTATGGTCATGATCTCTATATGCAGCGAGTAAACCGCTTTGGCTATATTGAATGGGATACCAGTATTTCTGAGGCACCGCGGACGCAACGGCCGGAGGTGATCATCCCCGATAAGACAGGTGGGGCCATCGTGTTATGGAGAGACTACAGTGACCATGAAGGCTCGATTACGTTCGATTATTCCAGTAATGCACTCTACGCGCAACGGATTGATAGCGCTGGCCATACCATCTGGGCGGGAAATGGGGTGCCGGTGCGTGCCTATATGGAGCCCCCGTATACGCCAACCCTCTGGGAGGCGATGGCTCCGGACGGGCAAGGCGGGGCGTTTATCGCCTGGTATGACTGGCGATCCGACTCAGACTACGTCTATTTACAACATATTGATCAGACAGGGAACGTTTTGCTCCAGGATGATGGTCTCCCGACCATACCAGGACCGGATCCCAGAATTGCCCTGGTGGACGATAAGAATGAGGGTGTCTATCTTATTGCGCATTCCCGAGTGAGCAGGTACAGTGCCGAGGGGACGGCGGTGTGGGAAGCGCCGGTGATGGCGGATTCGGCGGGGTTGAGTAATCGGGCTGTCTCGGATGGGGCTCAAGGACTCATTTATGCGGGATTGCGGTTATCAGCGGAGAGTTATATCGGCCTACAACGGCTGAATCTGTCGGGAGAAAAACTCTGGAGTGATGTAAGAATACCAATTAAACACGATGTGCATACGCCATCATTTCATTTAATTTCAGATGGTCACCGGGGGGCCTATGTAAGTTGGGAAACCGAAGCGAATTACCAATTCCTGGATTCCACCCAACACATAGACAGTACAGGGACGGTTCTATGGTCGGAACCTATTGAATATTTTGCCCACGCTCCGGATTGCACTGGTGGGTTTTTCGGGTTAAAGCCTTCCAGAGAACTTGGTGTTGATTCAGTAGATAATTTTTATACCCAATGTGTCGATCCTACAGGAATGCTTAAATGGTCACAACCCGGGATCCTGACTATTGCCCGAGAAAACTGGCTCAGGGGCTTTGGGAGAAGGCAGTTTGTGCCCACAGGCGATGGGGGAACACTCTTGTTTTGGGACGAACGGGAACCGGTTAGTAACCTATTTGGGATTTACGGACAACAGATAAACCACAAAGGGGAATTGGGGCACGTAATCACCCGAATTAATCAACAGAAAACATCGATACCGACGGGGACTGTTTTATATGAGAGCTATCCCAACCCGTTCAATAGTCAGACTCAAATTCAGTATCACCTCGCAAGTACTCAATTGGTCCATTTGGCTATTTATAATATACGCGGTGAACTCATTTCCGTACTAGTGAACCAACAACAAGGACCTGGCGATTATCGTTATCAATGGTCGGGTTCCCATAATAATGGGAGGGAGGTGAGCACCGGCATTTATCTTTGCCGATTAGTGACTAAAACACAGGCGATTGCAACAAAAATCGTACTACTTCGATGACCCTCACAGGAGATTATCATGAAAATAATAAAGGCAGTCACAACAACACTTTTTTGTTTTATGCCAATTTTCTCCCAGGGCGGTGATACGGTATCTAGCCTGCCTGAAAGTTGTGTTGGTGATGGAGAACCGGTCGTTATTCCAAGCGCTCCCGCTTCACTGAAAATGGGCGTATTTTATATTGAATTTGCTGATGCGGATGTCAGCCTTGAGGCACGGGGGAGTGTAAAAAGTATAGATAATGGTGAAATCACCTATTATTCTTATTCGAATTACTATAATCCATTATTCACCACCAATTCATACAACACAATTTCACCCGATGGACGGACTGTATACGGAAGTTTTATGGATTATTGTAACGAGGTATCTTACAGTCAGTTTTCTCTCACCGCTGAAAGTCGGATTGTAAATGCAACTGTCAATGTTAATGGCCAATCACGCATTGACTGGTTCCGAGCACCCTACAATAAGGATCATTACATTAATCAGTCCTATGGAGTCTCACGTTCTAATTTAGTCCAGAGTGCCCAAAATGAAGCCATAAATGCCGGTTTAATGACCTCAGGCGAATTTGATGTTTATGCGATTGTTTACGCTAATGGCCGCATTACATCTACAGCAGACAGCGACGGATTAACACCAAACGCTGAACGTTATGGTGATGAATTTATGACAAATGAAAAATGGGGTGGACAAGGTACGGGTGGTTGGCTCGCTGGAATTTACACCTTTACGCACGAATTTGGTCATATGTTTGGATTCCTAGACCACAGAGGAGGGAGTAATGGAGATGGCTTAGGGGACTTTTCACTAATGGCTACATGGGCCAGTTCATTTGGATGGGCGGAAAAAGAGTGTCCACCTCATCTTTCTGTTTGGGAAAAGATGCAACTTGATTGGCTCAATCCCCAGTCCATTAGCTCAAACTTAGTAGACCAGCAAATTCCTGCGGTGGAGAATACTTCATTTGCACTAGTTTATGACCTGGATGGGATGGATCTGAGTGATTGGAATCAAGGTGAATATTTTATAATTGAAAACAGACAACCCATTGGATTTGATTACCTTTATCGAGGTCCCAATACAGAAGAATTGGGCGGAGGTCTCCTAGTATATCATAAGGGTACTCAACTGTTTAATAATGGATTTAAAGTAAAGATAATTGAAGCTGATGGTACAAATGACCTAGATTACAATTATGGAAATACCGGCGATTTAGGAGACTTTTTCCCTGGGACAAGTAATGTCCGTTCAATCTCAGCTTACACGGCGCCGAATACGGACAATCAAGATGGGACATCTTCGCACTTCGCTATTTTGAATATTGGCGATAGTCAGGCTACTATGACTGCTGATATTTATCCCAATTACTACGAAGGCTCCCACTCCTGGAGTGGCACGATCACCGAAAGTATGACCTGGGCAGGGACGGCCACGATTACCGATGATTTGTACATCGATAATAATTCCACACTGACCATCCTGCCCGGGACGACCATCGAAGTGGACGGGTCAGACGGCATCAAGGTGAGGAGTGGCTCGCAGCTCAAGGCCATTGGAACATCCGGTAGCAAAATCAACTTCGATCATGACGGCTCCGGCAAGTGGACCGGGATCAGATTCTATTCCGGGAGTAGCGGCGCGCTGGAACACTGCAATTTTGAGCATTTCGAAAATGCCGTCGTTTGCTTCGATGCCAGCCTGACTATTCAATACTGTGATTTCAAACACGGCACATACCAGATTAAGGGGTATGGATCCAATACGCCGCTGAACATTAAAAATAATACGTTTTTCAGCAGTGATTACGGCAGTATTTACCTCTCCGAGCGGAAAGCGACAGTGGAGGGCAACGACATTGATGGGGATCAGGAAGATACCGAACTCATCAAAGTGGTGCAATACTATGGTAGTATAACCGGGGTACAAATCCTGGATAATGATATCTATAACAGTTTAACCTACGCCATCCGGTTCGATGATTCCCGGGGGGTGTTGCGTGAAAATGATATTTACAACAATGGGACTGGAGTTCGATCCTATGACGGAGGTGATCCCCGCTTCTGGCAATATAGTGATGAGGATGGGCTTAATGTAATCACAGACAATACGGTCGGTGTGGCTGTCCATGATTATTCCGACGCGTACCTGGATTATTCGTGGAGTACTATTGCCGGTAATTCCTCCTACAATGTTTACAATGACAATAGTAGCATTACAGTTCTCGCCCGTGACAATTATTGGGGCGCGGTTCCGCCTCCGACGGGGAAATTCTACGGGAGTATTGATTACACGCCGTATGAGGATGAGGATAAAACCGATCGCTATCCGACGGGATTTCAGAAGGGAACCACCTCTCAACCTGATGGTGGATCTGATCCAGAAATGCTTCCAGCGGGAAATGGAGATGCTGCTATTATTGCAGCCTTTCAAAAGGCCCGGGGAATGGAGCGGGCAAAGCAATATACCGACGCCATTCCGGAATATCGGAAAGTGGTGGCTATGAATCCGGATCACGACCTGGCCGTGATGGCGTTCCGCAAATACATGGGCTTACGAGCGGATAGGGGCAATAAAACAACCGTTCCGGAAATGCGTTCGATGGCAAAGAAATACGAAGGTTCCCGTGTGGCCGCCTGGGCACTGCGATATCAGGCGAACCAGGCCAGTCTCGCCAAACAATACGGGGAGGCCGTGGATTTATGTCACCGGATCGTCAAGAAGTATCCTGAGACACGGGCTGCCAGGGATGCACTGTATAAGGAATGGGTGCTTACCACCTTTGCTTTCGATGATTCTGAGGGGGCACTCACAGTAATCAAGCAATATGAGACGCAATACGGCGTTGATGAGAATCTAATCGACATGCAACTCACCGCCGGGTTGATTGACAGCGACACTGCCCATGAGATGAAAAACCAATACTTGAGCAAACCTGGCGGATCCCAATCTCCGCCGGCACCCGCCACGCAGGATCTGCCGACGGCTTACGCCCTCTTAGCAAACTTTCCGAACCCGTTTAATCCGACAACCACTCTTCGATATGCGCTTTCGGAGCAGAGTGCAGTCTCCCTCCAGGTCTATGACTTGTCCGGGCGTCTGATTCAGGACTTGGTGCATACCGACCAGCTGGCCGGATACCACACCGTGGAATTCGAAGGTAACTCCTTGCCATCCGGCATGTACCTGTATCGGATGACCAGCCGGAGTCTGGAAAGCGATCAGCAGTTTACGAAAACTGGGCGGATGTTGTTGTTGAAGTAGCCGGTCACTACAAAATAGTGGTGTAAAATGATCAGTCCCGGCTTTACTCCAGCCGGGGCTAGTGTTTTAATGGATTTCCGGGAAATTGTCACAAAATCTGAACTCACGGGCAAACTAGTGCATATATTTTCCCGGATGAAACCTTGCCCATATTCCTTACATCAAATAAGAGTTTCGCAAAACAAAATCATTTTAACGCAATTACAGGGGAATTGTGTAAAACCGGCATCCGGAGGTACGAGCATGAAAGCCTTCGGTCTTTCGGCCTCCGTTTATTATTCCTTTTTCATTCATCACTCTTCATTCGGAACGCGGTGTGGGGCACTTTGACATTGGAGATTGGTTATTCGTCGGTTGGATATTCTTTTACTATATTCAGTCATCCCTGACGGGATTTAGCAGGATATTCTCGAATCAGGATCCCACCAATAAATTGGTGGGCTGATAGCACATCGTCCCTATGGGACTCTGGTTTTTCTCCACCGCGGCGAATCATCGGCTGGATATTCAAAGAATTCCTGGGAGTTTTCTCCAGGATCACGTATGAATACCCCATTGGGGCTGTTCCCTTCTCCTGTCTCCGGTTTCCGGTCTCCCAGCTTCAACATTTACCTCTTTTTCTCTTCACCTCTGTTGGCTGCCTTCACCGGCAGATACAAATGAAAATATCCCCAAAACAACACCGCAGCTCCAACGATGATGAACACCGCTACATTGTATTGGCGGATATAAAACAACACCGTCTCCCAGTTTTCGCCGACCCGGCTGCCGGCGTAAATCAGGGCGCCGTTCCAGAGCACGCAGCTGATGAATCCCAGTCCGGTGACCACGCGCCAGTCGTACTCGGCGATACCGGCCACCAGGGAAATCACCGCACGTAAGCCGGACAGGAACCTGTTGACGGCGATAATCAGAATACCCCATCGGTCGAACAGCTGCTCCACTTCCTGAATCGTGGATTTGCCGAAATATTTGAAATCTTTGCGATAAAAGTATCCCCGGCCGAACCGCAGTCCGACGCCGTACAACACCAAAAACCCGACCAAACTTCCGGCAGTTGTAATGATATATGTCCACCAGATGCCCAGAGAATCCCGGCCGACCAGGTACGCCGCGATTACCGTAACGGTATCTCCGGGAAACGGGGGAAAGAGGTTTTCGAGCGCGGTGGTAATAAAGAGCAGGCTATACGCGTAGATCGGCGAAACCTCAAGGAGAAACAGCTGGAGTTCGTCCATATATTATTTTCTGAGACTCGCTACACACATGGCAGCCGCACCCTCGCCGCGGCCGGCGAAGCCGAGATGATCGGTAGTGGTTGCCTTGATTGATATAAGTGATTGTTCAATTGTGAGAATTTCGGAAAGATTGGCTTTAATTTGGGGAAGATATCCGGCGATTTTCGGTTCCTGCAGTACGATGGTGGCATCAATATTTCCAATTTCGTAGCCGGTATTTAAGATTTTTTGGCGGATTTTTTTTAAGATTTCCAGGCTGGAGATGCCGGCGATATTATCGTCGGAGGAGGGAAAATGCTCACCGATATCACCCAGGTTCGCGGCGCCAAGCAACGCATCGGCGATGGCATGGGTGAGAACGTCGCCGTCGGAGTGGCCAAGTACGCCCTTATCGCTTGGAATAGTAACGCCGCCCAGAACAAGATCCCGCTCAGGCACCAACTGGTGTACGTCGTATCCGATGCCGACACGGACGGTCACGCCGGCTCCGACGTTTTACTTTGAGTCATCAGCGCCTCAGCCATTGCAAAATCCTCCGGCGTGGTGATCTTCATATTTCGCCCGGACCCTTCAATGATTCGAACGGATTCTCCGAGACGCTCCACTAACATCGCCTCGTCCGTTCCCTGAAATCCCGATTGATTCGCCTCATCAAATGCCCGCAACAATAGGTTATATTGAAACGTCTGCGGTGTCTGCGCCGCCCAGAGCTTACTGCGGTCAACGGTGCACTTAATTCTGTGCTCGGATACCTGTTTAATAGTATCCACCACCGGAATTCCAACGATACAGCCGCCAAACTCTCGCGCCGTCTCCACCGATGCCGTAATGATCTCCGGCGTCACGAATGGCCGGGCGGCGTCATGCACGACGGCTATTTCCGGGCAGACTTCTTCGACAGCATCCAATCCGTTCCGAACCGAGTCCTGTCTGGTCTCCCCGCCAGGTATGACTTTCACCACTTTAGAAATTCCGTACGGTCTGATGATGTCTTGTTGGATGCGATCGATATAATCCTGGTGAGTGGAAATGACGATGCCGTCAATAGACTCACATCTTTGGAATACTTGCAGGGTATGTGTCAGAACCGGAGTACCCGACAGCAGAGCAAATTGTTTTGGCTGGCCCAGCGCCGGTTGCAATCGTGTGCCGGAACCAGCAGCGGGAATCACGGCAATAACTGGTGTTTGCTGGGTGGAGGTCATGAGAAGATGGCGCGGCGCGTTAGCCCATTCCCGGGAGTTCTCGGTTTTCCGATTTATCGTTAAATCAGCAACATGGCATCGCCGTAGCTCAGGAAGCGATAGCCTTCGTCCAACGCCGTCTGATACGCATCGATAATACCGTCAGTGGTGTGGAATGCGCTTACCAGCATAATCAACGTGGATTGCGGCTGATGAAAGTTGGTGACCATTCCGTCTACGATACGATAGTCGTACGGCGGATAGATAAACAGGTCGGTCCAGCCCTCGCCGGGCACCACCTTTTTCCCGGCCAAATGAGACGTCTCCAGCACGCGTACGCTGGAGGTCCCCACGGCGATGACGCGCTTGCCGGCATCTCTGGCCGCATTGATTGTATTTGCGGCATCCACGGAAATCTGGTAGTTCTCGGAGTGCATCCGGTGACGATTGAGATCGCCGACGGTGACCGGACGGAACGTTCCCAACCCAATGTGCAAGGTTACCCGCGCCAGTTTCACGCCCTTTTTCTGTATCTTATTCAGCAAGTCTTCGGTAAAGTGCAGACCGGCTGTCGGCGCGGCCACGGCCCCCCGATTCTCTGCAAAGACCGTCTGGTAGGTCTCCTTATCCTTAGGCTCCGGGTCCCGATCGATATACGGCGGCAGCGGCGCCTGGCCAATTTCCTGGATGATATCATAGAAATCGTCGCCGTCATACAGGAAGCGGACGACCCGTCCGCCGGAGATGGTGTTGTCGATGACGTCACACTGGAGTTCCTCGGTGACGGTCAGCTTGTTGCCGATACGGACTTTCCGCGCCGGATTCACCAAGACTTCCCAGATGTTGGTTTCCAGCTCCCGAAGGAGGAAGACCTCCACCTTGGCGTCGGTCTGATCCTTCACGGCGATCAGCCGGGATGGGAATACCCGGGTTTCGTTCAGCACCAGCACATCGCCCTCGTCCAGGTAATCGATGACATCCGTAAACACCTTGTGTTCCAGCGTGTCGGTGCTGCGGTTCACCACCATAAGCCGGGAGCTATCCCTGGGCTCTACTGGGTACTGGGCAATTTTATCCTCCGGAAGTTCGTAATCGAAATCTTCCAGCTGGGCTTTATCACTTTGTAATATGGGATCAACACTGTTTGTAGTTGTCATGAGAAGAGTCCTTCTTGTGTGGAACGCTTGTCGGAGTTCTGGTTGAAGTGCTCGTACGTCAGCGGGGTTGCTTTCCGCCCCCGGGACGTGCGCTGAATAAATCCTTCCTTGATCAGGAACGGTTCGTACACTTCTTCGATGGTATCGCTCTCTTCGCCCACGGCGACAGAGAGGCTGTTCAAACCGACCGGACCACCATCGAATTTGGACACCAACACCTCCAGTATTCGTTTGTCCATTTCGTCCAGTCCAAATTCATCCACTTCCAATTGTTCCAGGGATTCCCTGGCCACCGGCCTGGTAATTACGTTATCCGCCTTGACCTGGGCAAAATCCCTGATACGCCGGAGCAGCCGATTACAAATCCGCGGGGTGCCCCGGGAACGTCGTGCGATTTCCATAGCGCCTTCCTCTTCGATCCCCACGTCCAAGATCCTTGCGGAGCGCTTCACGATTTTAAAGAGTTCTTTGGCCGAATAATAATCCATCCTTGAGACCACACCGAACCGATCCCGCATTGGCGAAGTCAGCAGTCCGGCTCTCGTGGTGGCGCCAATCAGCGTAAACGGTTCCAGAGAAAGCTGTACGCTCCGGGCATTCGGTCCCTTGTCGATCAGGATATCGATGCTGTAGTCTTCCATGGCAGAATAGAGATATTCCTCCACCACATTGTTCAGGCGATGGATTTCGTCGATAAACAGGACATCTCTGGGACCGAGCTTCGTTAACAGTCCCGCAAGATCGCCCGCACGTTCCAGCACCGGTCCGGAGGAGACCTTAATCTGCACACCCAGCTGATGGGCGACAATATGCGCCAGCGTGGTTTTTCCCAGTCCCGGCGGACCGAACAGCAGCAGGTGATCCAGCGCTTCATTCCGCTCGGCCGCTGCCTGTATAAACACCTTCAGGTTGTCCACGACCTTCTTCTGTCCGACGAAATCGTCAAAAGTGGTCGGGCGAAGCGAGGAATCAAATTCCCGTTCTTCCTCCAGGACCTCCGGTTGAGTGGCTTCGGAACGCATAATCTATATTGAGTATCTTGTTTTTTCGTTTCGTTTTATCATCTGTTCGTAATTATTTCTCAATTTGCCCAGTAAGGTCTGTAGCCTAATTCGGGATTATTAGGTACCGGATGAGTGGGGAATTGATGAATCTTCTCAGATCCATTCAAATGAATTCGCTATTCCCGGTCAGTAAGTGCAGTCTGTTTATTCTCCCGAAATTTTGCGGGGGATACTCCCTACTTGATGGCGTCAATCTAATTTATGCTCCCCCGCAAAACAAGTTATTTCACGGCTTCCGCCTAAAATCCCAAATTCAGAATTTGTTTCCGGTTAATTATTTCTCAATATCTCAGATAAAAATTTTCCTGTGTACGAGGTATCATGTTTCGCTACTTCCTCCGGGGTCCCGGTTACCACAACCATCCCGCCGTTGTCACCACCCTCCGGCCCGAGGTCGATAATGTGATCCGCGGTTTTTACCACGTCCAGGTTATGCTCGATGACGATGACGGTATTTCCGCGGTCCACCAGGCGATTCAATACCTTTAACAACATCTCGATATCGGCAAAGTGCAGTCCCGTGGTCGGTTCATCCAGGATGTACATGGTATTACCGGTGCCGATCTTGCTGAGTTCGGTGGCCAGCTTGACGCGCTGTGCCTCACCGCCGGAGAGCGTGGTGGACTGCTGTCCCAGGGTGATGTACCCAAGGCCCACGTCCTTCAGTGTCTTCAGCTTCCGTCGGATCTTCGGTACTTTGTGGAAGAACTCCAGCGCCTCGGTCACGGTCATATCCAGCACCTGGCTGATGTTCTTGCCCTTATATTTGATCTCCAGGGTTTCCCGATTATATCGCTTGCCGTCGCAGGCTTCACAGGTCACGTGGACGTCCGGTAAAAAGTGCATCTCAATTTTTTTCACGCCGTCTCCGGAGCACTCCTCGCACCGGCCGCCCTTTACATTAAAGCTGAATCGCCCCGGCTGGTAGCCCCGGATTTTCGACTCTGGCAGATCACTGTACAAATCCCGGATCGGCGTGAATGCGCCGCTGTAGGTCGCGGGATTGGATCGTGGCGTCCGTCCGATGGGTGACTGGTCGATGTCGATGACCTTATCCACGTGGTCAAGCCCTTTGAGGCTGCTGTGCGGCAGCGGCTGTTGCTTGCTGCTGTCGTAAAAATGCTTTGCCAGCGCGGGATACAGCGTCTCGTTCACCAGGGTGCTCTTCCCTGAACCTGAAACGCCTGTAACACAGATAAATTTCCCCAGGGGGAATGAAACATCGATCTCCTTCAGGTTGTTGCCACGGGCGCCCTTCAGGAAAATTTCGTTAGCAGACCCGTTCCGGCGCTCCTCCGGCAATTTGATTTTCCGTTTGCCGGAAAGGAACTGCCCGGTGATGGAATCTTCCGTCTTTTTGACGTCCTCCGGCGTTCCCATGGCCACAACATTGCCGCCGTGTTCGCCGGCCCCCTTGCCAAGGTCCACTACGACATCGGCCGATTCTATTGTCTCCGGATCGTGCTCCACCACGATGACCGTATTCCCGATATCCCGGAGATGGGTCAGCGTATTGATGAGCCGCTGGTTGTCCCGCTGGTGCAGGCCGATAGTTGGCTCATCCAGGATATACAGCACACCGACCAATTGCGATCCGATCTGCGTTGCCAGGCGGATCCGCTGGGCCTCCCCACCGGAGAGAGTCCTGGCGCCGCGATCCAGCGTCAGGTAATCTAACCCCACATTGATGAGAAACCGGAGCCGTTCCCGGATCTCTTTCACGATCTGCCTGGCGATTTTCTGCTGTGTCTCGGTAAGTTTCAGCCCGCCGTTATCCGGATCAAAAAAGTCCGCAATTTCCTTGATCGACTTTGCCGTGAGGTCGGGAAGATTCGTCCCGTTAATTTTAACAGCCGTCGCCTCCTTCCGGATCCGCCCGCCGTCGCAACCGGGACACGGCAACGTCCGCATGTAGGTCTCGATCCAGTTCCGGACCCCACCGGACGAAGTCTCCTTATAGCGTCGTTGCAAATTCGGAATCACGCCCTCGAACTCCCGGTTCCACTCGCCGCGGGCTTTGTCGGACGTGTACTCCACGGTAATTCGCTCGCCCTTGGTGCCGTACAGGATGGCATCTTTGGCATCTTCGGACATTTTTTTCCAGGGCGTAGTAAACTTGAAATCGTACTCCCGGGAGAGGCTCTTCAGGATCCGCGAGTACCAGTTGCCCCGGGGTTGGACGCCAATCGGCTTCACGGCGCCCTTGTTCAGGCTCTTACCGTGATCCGGCACTACCAATTCCGGATCGATCTCCATCTGTGTCCCCAGACCGTCGCAGACATCGCAGGCGCCGTAGGGGCTGTTGAAGGAGAACATCCGTGGAGAGAGCTCTTCGTAGCTGATTTCGCACTTGGGACACGAAAAGTGCTCGCTGAAGATATGCTCCTCCTCGCCGACCTGGTCGATGAGTACCAGTCCGGAGCCTATATTCAGTGCTGTTTCCAGAGAATCAGTGAGTCGATCCTTGATGGAATCCTTGACCACGAGGCGATCGACGACTACCTCAATCTCGTGTTTTTTATTTTTATCCAGCGAGAAGTCTTCGTCGATTTCCTTAATGTCACCATCCACGCGGACGCGGAGGAAACCCTCGCGTTTGATCTCCTTGAAGACATCCTTGTACTCGCCCTTGCGGCCGCGGACCACCGGCGCCAACACCTGGATCTTGGCACCTTCGGGAAAACCTAGGACGCTGTCCACAATCTGCTGAACGGTCTGCTTCTGGATTGGTTGACCACAATTATAGCAGTACGGTTTACCGACCCGGGCGTAGAGCAGACGGAGATAATCGTAAATTTCGGTGACTGTGCCGACTGTGGAGCGGGGATTCTTCGATGTGGATTTCTGCTCAATGGAGATAGCAGGCGAGAGCCCCTCGATGTAATCCACGTCCGGTTTTTCCATCATGCCGAGGAATTGCCGGGCGTACGCGGAAAGCGATTCCACGTACCGACGCTGACCTTCTGCATAAATGGTATCGAACGCCAATGACGATTTCCCGGATCCGGAGAGCCCGGTGATGACGATATACTTATTCCGCGGGAGCTCCACGTCGATATTCTTGAGGTTGTGCTCCCGGGCGCCCTTGATAATTATTTTATCCCGTCGGGACATCTATCACTCCAGTATCATTACATTTTCCGCCGATCTGGAAAAATACACGATTTCTTCTCTACATAAAAGTGCTATTTACGTTTTTTGTACTACTTTTGGCCAAGAATAACATGCAAATAAAAAACCCTTTTGGCCGCAGAGGAACGCGAAGCCCCGCTAAACAGACAACCTCGTACAACAAACAAATGAACTACCTCGGGGAAGAGATCTCAGGGAATTCTCTGATTCACCACCCACAACAACCATTCGGATGTGACGGCGGGTGATGGACACGAGGCCGGTGACCGCCTTTCTCCTTCTGGAACCGGATAATTTTTATTAGTTTTCGGGCAGTTTGTGAACAACGTGTAAAACGAGTGAAAGACTTATGCGAAAATTCCACAGAGCGATGGTGACCATTGGAGCGATTTCAGCGGCGCTGGCAGTCATCGCCGGCGCATTCGGGGCACATACACTTCGTGACATTCTCCCTCCGGATCGTATGTCCGTTTTTAATACCGCCGTCGAGTACCATTTTTACCATTCCCTTGGCCTATTCGCCGTGGCGTGGACCTACACCCGCTGGCGCAGCCGGTATTCCAAAATCAGCGGCTGGTCGATGTTTACAGGGATTATCCTGTTTTCCGGGAGCCTCTACCTGCTGGCATTTACCGGCATCTCCTGGCTTGGCGCCATAACGCCGTTCGGCGGCGTGGCGTTTATCGTCGGATGGATCGCCTTGGCGATGGCTCCAAAGAAGCGGGGGCGGCGGGAGTGAGAACACCAGTGTTTAAGTGTTCGCGTTAGACAACTACAAAATGGTACCATTGTAGTCATATGTAAATTACTGTCGGTGATCGCTACCAGCGTCGCCGACAGTGTATTGATTAACATAGAAATACCGCCACCGACGCTGTCAGCGATCGGCGGCGGAAGGACCAAATTACACCGCCTAGGAATGAGATTCCACGGCTCCAATATCTAGCCTCGTAATCTCATTGCGAGGCGGATTTAGTGAGGAAAAAAATACCAGTCATCCTGAGCGAGCGGAGCGAGATGAAGGATCTCGCCAATTATCCCTGGAGGTTCCTTTCCGAGATTCCTCCTCCGGAAGGAGTCCCTGCCGGGAGACTCACTTCGTTTCGCTTGCAATGGCTGGCGTATAATTTACGCCGGGGAGGTGTGAGACCCTTTCAGGGGTCAGCGACCCTGAAAGGGTCAACAAACAATATGTAGGTAATATTCGTAATAAAACCGCCGGCACCCTCAACAACAGTACCGGCGGGGCATTCTCTACTAATTTTTAACCTATAAGTCGCTCATCAATTCCCGGGCCTCTTTCTGGAGATTGCGATCGCTTTCTGAATTTGCAGACTGATTCAGCGCATTCTGGTAGGCATTTCGTGCCGCCGACTTGTTCCCCAGCTGTTCTTCGGTCTTCCCGAGCCAGACGTAATTCCTGATGCCTGCCGGATCTTTGTCTATAGCGGTCTGAAAATACTCCTTCGCCTTGTCGAAACTTGCCTGCGGCGGCTTGGCGTAGATAACGCTGGCCACCTGTCGCTCCACCCAGCTCAGGTCGGCCAGGGTAAAATGCCAGCGGCCCATCACATGATAATTCGCCGCATCTTCCGGATCCAGTTCGATGGCCTTTTTCGTGTGCTCGGCGACTTTGTAGGAATTTTTAATCTTCTGCTTGGTCCCTTCGATTTCACCGACCCGGCCGATGAGTATCCCGTACCATTTATGCGACTCTGCCCGATTGGGGTTCATCTCCAGTGCTTTCTCCGCAAAGGTGAATCCCGCGCGAATGTGCTTCTCGACGGTCGCCGGATCCTCGCTGTTATCCGACAGATCAAAATGTGCCCGGGCCAGCCGCCAGACGACTTCGAAGTTGTCCGGAGCGAACTCCTCTGCTTTTTTCAGCAAGTTATAGACATCCGTGTACCGGCTCTCTTCATGGAGCGCATCTGCCTGTTGAATCAGCGAGTCGACATCCTGCGCCAATACAACTGTTGACAGTAGCAGTACCGGAACGATAAACAGCAGACGGATTTTTTTCATTGGAAGCCTCGTTAAGTTAAAACGACGTGTTAATGTGTTAGAGTGTTCGGGTGTTCAAGTTAATAAGTGTCTCGTGTCCTATGTCCTGTATCCAGCGCTCTGTGAACCGTCTCCAGCCTCGAATTACGTAATACGCAGTACGAACTTGTGTGGAATACTTGGACACTAATACTAACACCCTAATTTCTGGCTCAGAAGTATGGTGGATCTTTCGGATTCAAATATCAAGTCAGTTAAAAGTATTCGATGTACACGATCTTCAGCTCCCGGCTAGGCAGGGGAGTGGAGTCGCCGTATTGCCGGTTTTGCAGGAGGTTGTTCACGTCAAACTCGATGTGGAATTTTTGCGCAAAGGTCCACCGGACGGCGGCGTTCAGGTAGCCGTAACCACGGCCCAGCTCCTGGATACCGCTGCCGCTTTCGTTGTCGTTCAGCGCTGCGTTGTATTCCACCATCAGGGAAATTTCACGGTTAATGTCCTTGTCAATGCCGAAAAACAGGTTGGGATCCGAGTCACCATCGCCATTTTCCAGCGAATAGTTCGCGCCAGCATGCAACCCCAGGTTGCCGAGGAACTGATAGTTCTTGCTCAGCGCCACATAAAACCCGGAAGACTTCAGGGTGTACCGATCCAAACTCCTGATATATTCGTGGTATCCCTGGGAATTGAAACCGACCGCCACTGCCGGAAATTTCATAGATTCGTCAAACAACCGGTATTTCACCTGAACGCCGGGCTGGGGATTCCATCCGACGGAATCTTCGCCAATGATGTGGGAGCCGCCGTAGGAGACGCCCAGCATGAACTGGCTCGTCAAGCCGATATCCACACCGGCCAGTACGCCGCCTTCCGGCATCATCCGGAGTTCGGTGGCATAGCTACCCCGATCCAGGCTCCCTGCAGTTGGGATATTAATGAGGAACGGTGGTTGGGGATAGGATTCCACCTGGGCTTTCGTTGGAGTGAAATAGCCCAGTAATAAAATCATTCCAATGATAAAAATATATCGTTTGTACAAGCCCATAATTCACTCACAAGTTAGCGTGGCCGGATTACCAGATGCAATACCTCAAGCAGTTCGAAGAAATATAGAGGGGGGCCTCTTGAGAATCAATACCAATTTCCCGGCAGCCGGATCGATTGGGATTGTCACCCGGGTCATGCTTTCACTGAGAAACCGGGTTCAAAACCGGAGTTCCAGAAAAATCCGGTGTTCCATCCCACCGCCGTGGGAAACATCCCGCGCCGGTTCCTCCGGAGTAAGATTGATGGGATTTTCATCCAGCCGATTAACCACAGGAATGAGCTGTAGCGCCAGATACCCAAGCCGTCCCGGTCCGACTGTATAGGTAATCTCTCCCTGGAACCGCATCAGATGGACCTCGTACTGCACTGGATATTCAATATCCTCTGAGGCCAGGTTAAACTCTAACTCGCCCTGACCATCCAAAGAAATATCCATCTGGCTGTGTGTATATTCCGCTTCAAAAGCTCCAATGAACTCCCCGATTCTGTGAGCGTATCCACCCTGAATTCTCTGGGAAAAGATCTCACCGGAAAATTCACCGGTGACGGCGTGAGAAAGCGGAAAGACGCCATCGTAGTAGCCCAGCACCGGTGTTCTCGCCTCCACTGAGCCATCAATCCGGCTTAATCCCAGGCCAGTATTCATCCAAAAGGGAAATCCCTGATATTCCCAGCGGAAGTTCGCGCCGGACTGCTCATACACGACGCCTCCCAGCGATACAAAATCCAGCATCACCGGTTCGGTCTCCGGGGGATTATTCTCGAGATCATTATCAGCATTCGCCCGAAATGCGGTGACCGAATAGTTTATAGCCCTGCGATGATCGCGTATCCCGAACCGAAAGAGACCGTTTGTTATCCGGGTGGGCAGACCGAGTGTTCTTAAGCCGGTGAGTTCTTCCCGGTTGGAACTGTTCGTATAGTGCAACACCGGGTGGTGCGACGTGGCAGAATACCCGTACTGCAGCTGCATTACGTATCCGGAAGACACCGGAAGGCCAGTGTAGAACGCCAGATCGTACCCCTCGCCGGTTCCCCGAAAATCCATCTCCCGACCGAACGTCGGTTCCAGCCAGTCGTAAAAAAACCGGTTCTGCCTCGGTTCATCGGATATCGGATATTCAATGATAGTAACGGGACTCTCGTACCACATCTTCCTGTATAATAATTTACCGCCGAGCAATGCCCGCTGATAAAGAAAGGCGCTCTCGACACCGCCGGTTATCTGTTGGGACTGGATGTCGACCTGTATGGAGGTAAAGTCATCCCGGTTCTGCGTGCGGCTTTGCCGGACTTCGGTTATTCCGCGCAAAAGCACCCGAGTTTCATTCACCTGCATCGGAGTGGTATATCTCAGAGCGGCCCGGGATTGATACCACCGGAAGAGTCGGTCACCCTGATAGGTTTTGCGGTAACCGTCCAGAAATGAGAGATTACTCCGAAGGTTTGGCTCTGCATCGCTCAGATCTTCTCTGGAGAGGGCATTTGTCTCCGGAAAATTAAGCAAATAGTTTAAGCTGGCAGGTGCCGGTTGCCCGGCAACCACAGTTACTCCCATCAATACAAAAAAAACAGGGAGGCAGCAGGCATACCGCCACCTCCCTGTAAAAGATTGAATCATACGAATTCGATGGATTATTTCAACAGAACCAGCTTCACCGTGTTCAACTGCGAACCGGTTCGGATCCTGGCATAGTACATCCCGGACGGCATCTGACCGGCATTCCAGTTGATGTGGTGTCGTCCCGGCTCCATCGTCTCGTTCATCAGAGTCGCGACGCGTTCGCCCCGGAGGTCGAATATCCCAATGCTTACCTGTTCCTTGTGGGGCAGGTCGAAAGATAACGTGGTCACCGGATTAAACGGATTCGGATAGGCCGGATACACGACGAATTTCCGTGGCAGTGTAGGCAGTTCGTCACTTACATCTACCTTGAACCGGTCCGGGAACAGTCCGCCCAGGGTGCTGTCTACGCCCCAGACATAGTTCTTCCACATCCGGAGGAAACTTTCCGGTGGGTCATCAAACCACGCGGAAAGATTCACGCGCTCGTCTTCGATAATCACCATACTGTCCGGATGGGCAAAATCCTGGTGAAGACTCCATGTCATATCATTCATAAACGCCATATCATCGATGAAAATCTGCCCATCCATATCGAAGTCCGTTTCATACGGTTTCATGGCTATGGCCAAATCTTCCATGCTGTCAAAGAAGTCGTTCACGTCCCCGAAGCCCTCTGCCAGGTCTGCACCGATATCGTGCATTTTGTCCACCCCATACTTTGTAACCGTCATAAAATCCGGGTTGGATTGCTCCAGGATTCGGATCAGCTGGCTGTCGCTCTCCACGTCGCTGAAATCAAGATAGGAGGGATCAAGCTCCATCACAAACATATCCTCCATCTCTGTATACATGGATTTCAGCCCGTCCGCAATGGCCCCCACGCCGGCGCCCAATATCTGTAGGTTAGCCCGCACAAAAACCACTTGGGGCACCGGAACATGCACAATACCGAAGTCCGAGTTCGCGCCAATTTCGTACCGGCCGGCGTCATCGTCGCCGTATTTTTCCAGAAGAATAAAGTGCGTCGGACTTTCCGACTCCACATAGTAACT
The DNA here is from genome assembly GCA_021734025.1 of Candidatus Neomarinimicrobiota bacterium. NCBI lineage: Bacteria > Pseudomonadati > Fidelibacterota > Fidelibacterota bacterium. The sequence continues at coordinate 200,115 of JAIPJS010000005.1, read as the reverse complement.
GACGTGGGTATCAATTGACCGCATTTCGTCACTGATATCCAGACTGTCCCAGTTGAAGGTCGCCACCAGTTCATCCACACGACCCTGATCAAGCAAATCGAACGCCCTGGCGTAGCGGTCTGCATGGAGATTCACCATATCGAACAGTTCCACCAGTCCCAGGCCCAGGTGCGCGTCCGGATCTTCCGGAGCCGCGTTGACTTCCTGCCTCCAGACAAGACGTAACTGGTGCAACCGATCGGCGGTGGCCTCCTCGCCGTCATCGGCGTTAATGACACCGTCTGCGGTGATCAGATTCCGCGTTTCGCTATCCAGTCCGCTGGGGAAAATCCCGCCGAAGGTGTACGCAGCCGGATCCCCCGCACGATAGAAATCGACATAGAGATCTTCCAGGCCCCTGCCGGGCATATTCTGCAGAATAGCCAGCGGCTTGATGGTCTTCGCTTCTGCAGACGGTCCGAAGTCGTACTCTTCACCGGCGAGCAGCGCATCAGTTTCCCGGAGAAAATCCTGAAAATCGCTCAACGCGGCGGTATCGGCCTCCAGCGGCGCAAGCGGCTGTTTCACCAGCAGAATCTTCAGGGAATCCACCCATTCGTCCATCACCACGATACCTGCCCGCAGTTCGTTGACACCGGGCATCACGTCCCCGTCTGGGTCGTCCATCACCGCGTCGATCATGTTCCCGCCATCCTCAAAGTGGGTCGCCCAGACTTCGGCCTCGGCGGCCAGGGAATCCATGCGCGTAAAAAACGCCCGATCAAAAATGAAAACGGTATCCTCGTAGGCTGATCCCATGATTTGCATCCGAAATTCAAAATCAGCGGTTCCCCGGGCAACGGAATCAAGGTGCGCCCCAAAATTTTCCTGGGCGAGGTTTTCGCCGGCTGCATCAAAAAAGCGATTTAACAGCCAGTCTGCCTCATCCATATCTAGCTCAATCTGAGTCGCGTAGAAATCAACGGAGTCGCGAAAAGCCTCGTAATCACCGGAGGCGAAAAACTCCTCCAGCATGTCTACAAGCGCCGTCGGATTCTCAGGATCGGTCAAAAACGGAGTTAGTGTACTCGTCAGCGTATCCAGGAGACTCGTGAAATTGTCTCCCGCATCGTTCAGTACTGGCTCCAGGTCGTTGACCAACGTGTCACCATCGACGTGTGTATACGCTAGCCCCAACAGCGCCAACCCCATATGTGCCTTCATCGTTTCCGGAGTATCACCACCGACGCTGGTCACCTGGTCCAGCCAAACCGTTTCCAAACTGTCCAGGTATGTCACGTAGTCTGTGTTGATTTCATTCTGCAGGACCAGATCCGTCTGTCCCACCGCCGGAATCCACAGTCCCAAAACCAGGATGATAACCCCGAACACGCCCCTATAACATTTTTTCATACATACCTCCCTTGTTAATTAATTTTAATAGTATTTACTCTAACTTTTATTGTTTATGCAATGACCATAATCACATACCAGATCCGATTTCGATCTTCCTCTGGTGCATCGAAAGATATACGCTGTATGAGATTGGTGTCCGAATTTCCATCGTCGGTCAGAACACAAGGGGGATTTATACGAGGACATGTCACCAACTCGGTAACCACCAGTCGGGTCCGTTTGCATACATTAGTAATTATATATCCGGGTTATCCTGAAAACAATAGGAAAGTTCACCAGACGAAAATTTGATTAATTCGGTAATACTATGAGAAACATTCTGCTATAACAACACAGCCCCGGGAGAAATCTCCCCCCGGGGCCGTGCCAAATCCAATCATGTTGAAGCTTATTCGGATTAACGCATTAATACCATCTTTCGGATGTCTTGGTACTGCACCTTTTGGTCAGCAATCACCCGGATTTTGTAGAAATACATCCCGGAAGCCACCAGATTTCCGGCGTTGTCCGTTCCATCCCAGATCGTATTAAAATACCCGGCCTGCCGGAATCCATCCGCGAGGACCTTCACCGGTTGCCCGAGGATATTATATACGCCGACGGATACGATTCCATCCGCCGGAAGCTGGTATTCGATGGTAGTCGTCGGGTTAAACGGGTTCGGATAGTTCTGGGCCAACCGGAATTCGTCAGGAATACCGGCCTCGGCTGCGAGGTTGGTAATCTCGAATCCCGCCCCAGCGGAGGAACTTTCGTTCCCGTTAAGATCCGTTGCCGTTACCTTATAATACGCCGGAAATTCGGTCACTGACGCATCGGAGAACTGCACCACTGTAGTTTGCCCGATCCGGTTCGATGCGGAAGGTGCGAAATTGGCACTGGTACCCCGATACACCGAATAGTACTGGAGATCCGGAGCATCGGAGGCTTCCCACGCCAATTGAACTACATTTTCGCTCAGACCCCCGGAAAGATTACCTGGAATTCCCGGTTTCAGATTGTCCACCGAGTAACCCCGCATCGGTTCGGAATCGACGAACCAATACGGATCGTAGGTGTGGCCGCTCACCTTGAAGGCAGTCCAGTATTCCTGGACCGGTCCGGTGTATTTGTTGGAATCAATCATGGTAGCCGCCACCAGTGAATACATCTCCATATCATGGAACGGCACATAGTTCACGAATTCCCAGAGATCATCTCTGCCGGTCATCCGGAGTTCCCGCCAGACGCTCCAGCCAATGAAATCTCCACCGTCCGGCTGCCGGCCGGGATGGAAGTTCAGGCGAACCTGCCGGCCCTGATCGTTCGGGACATCGTGGATACCCGCAAACTGCGGCGGTTCGGCGTTGGTCCCACCCTCTTCCATGACAATATTGATATCAAATGTATCGTCTACGACCGAGTAGATCTCTTCACTGAACCACCGATAAAATCCTGGCGCATCTGCTACCAACTGGTAGGTACCGTTATTCCGAACATTCAGGAAGTAAGTACCGTCAGGATTTGTAAATGTCGCAAAAAAGCGGGCTTCATTATCCACGTCAAAAGCCAGGACTAGCGCCATATCAATAGGGCCACCGGCTTCGTTCTGTACAACGCCACGGAAGGCCGAGGCGAACTCACCGACGTTCAGCTTGATGTCGAAATACGGCGCAATATTCTGGTTATCGACGTAGAACTTAAGGCGATATCCGGGAAAATATCCTTCTGCCTCGACCATAAGATTGTATTCACCGAACGGAACTGCCGGCATATAAAACTGACCATCCATATCGGTGAATGCCACATTGCCGTAGCTGAAATCGGTTGATGCGACAAAGACCATCGCACCTTCAATGGGATCACCGGAGTTATTGTCAGTTATCGTACCGGAAATTTCACCGAGATTCTGCATACCGGGACGCAGGTAAAAGTCCCTGTACACAAACCCTTCATCCACCGATACCGTATCGTATAACGTGGTGTAACCCGGCGACCACACGTCCAGCCAATAAAATCCCTCCGGGAGACTCACTTCAAAATAGCCATAAGAGTCGGTCCAGATAGTAATACCGTAATTCTCATTCCCTATAGCTACTTCAGCGCCGGGAATCGGATCGCTGGTTTGATTATCGTAAACATAGCCCTCCAATCCCCCTGCGAACTGCCCCTGGGGATCCAGGGAATAATTCCGGACGATGTGGGTACCTTCGTTGATTACGATAAAAGCATCAATACCAAAATATTCATCCGCCCCGACCCAGACATCATACTCTCCAGCTGGCAGGTCAAGATAAAACTCACCGTTTTCGTCGGTTTCCGCCCAGTCATAGTACTGGTTGTTCCAGACATCAACCCACGCTCCCGGAATCGGCGTCCCCGGGTTGCCGGCATCGGTGACTTTCCCGCTGAAGCTTCCAACAATAGTATATGGATCAAGGGCATAGTCCTTGTGCTCGATAAGCGTCTCGCCCACAGTTACAAAATCCGGACCGAAGTCAAAAAAGCCCTCAGCGCCCACATACACTTCATAATCACCCGGCGGCAGATAAATCTCGTACAGCCCTGTTTTCCAATCGACCCCGGTATAATACCACTCTCCCGATTTCGTATTCCACAGGTCTATCCATGCAAAATAGAGGGTATCAGTCGGATCCTGTGTATTGACGACCGTACCGGAAATTCCGCCACTGACTGAAATCAGCGTAAAATTGATCTGCTGGGAGTTCGGTAACACGTCATGATAACCATAGGGCTGAATGAATATATAATCAGGCAAGCCCCAATGATCGACCTCTACATAATAATAATCGTCGGGATTCGGTCCGTCATACACATTCAGCGTATATTTACCGTCGGCTCCTGTCATGGTCTGAGTCCATCCGAAGTCCCAGTGCCATGCAGAAACCCCGACACCCGGAGCCGGATTTCCATTCTGCGTAACCGTCCCGGTAATGGTAGAATTCGCGGAATACACCGTGAAGTCCACCCAGGCGGAGGCTTCATCGTCTACATACACATCCTGATCCTCAGGAGCCATATACGCCGGGAACAGGGTTTCGCTGTCCATTCCGATCCAGTAATCCCCCGGAAGTACCGAAAAGGAAAAATTTCCCTGGTCATCCGTGGTGGTGTACAGACTCTGCTCACCCCAGTAGGATTCTGCATATACGCCAACGCCTCCAACCGGAACGTTAAACTGATTTAAAACCTGTCCCTCGATGAGCGCACTCCCGGACAGGTACACGAAATCCATGTCCGTCACCGGTAGATCCACATACCAATCCATATACGAATTGTTCGGGAATAGTCCACCTGCTAACCACAGTGCATCGAACGACATAATATTCCAGGTTCCGACTTGCGGAAGCGCGAGCTCATAAACCCCGGAGGAGTCGGTAAAATCGATGATGAAATATTCAGCACCCTCGCCGGTGTTATACATTTCTGCTATTACGGCGATGCCGAGTAACGGGGTTTCGGATTCATCGGTAACGGTACCTGAGACGGTAAGATCCGTCTCATACGGCAGTTGTTCCACGAAGACAGTCTCGATTACATCCCCGCTTTCGACTTCAAAAAAGAAGCCACCCTGGACGTTCGGGAGACCTTCCCACACCTCCGGATCGTATTCCAACGCGTACAGGGAGTCCGTGCCATCCATATCCATGGGATCGTTGTCGTAAAGCCATGCCTCGAAATCTTCAATGTAAATATCATCGATATCCGGTACACCGTTGTAATTCAGGTCAAAGACGACCCGGAGGACGGCCTCGGTCTCGCCGGTGGGAAATTCGAATGTCAGCATCCCGCCTTCGCCCACAATTACGGATGTGGCAACTTCACCGTTAAACCGTAGACCGAGCGTATCCGCCAGCATCATTTTGGCCAGACCATTTACAATACGAGGCTCCACTGGCGCAGTTTGATATCGTTGCTGAATTTGAGAGGAGTAGCGAGACTGAATTACATGTCGGTATTCCGACGCGTTCCTGCGGAATTTATGCCGCCCGGTGCGAATATGACGCGTCTGGTCTTCTCTGGCAGCTTGCAACTGATGCTGTTTTCCAAGAGTCGCCTGTTTTTGGTACTGCAGATTAATAAGCGATTGCACCTGAATCGCATTTTGAACGGAAGCCGGTATCTCCTGGCTTTCGGATACATCCATTCCGGCCTCACCGGTTCCAGCGTACAAATACCCAAATAGCGCGCTCCCCATTAGCACGCACACAAAGATATGGCACCACCTCTTCATAACGTCCCCCTTCCTAAAACTTTCATTGAATTTTGCAGGTATATCCCGGAAATAATCACATAAGATGATACATCATAATCCCGCCCGGAAACCGTGATTAATGTCACATAATATTATTATGTGAACTGGATATTTAACCCCAATAGTTAAATGTACTGTAGATTATTACTTGATAGTATAAAATAATGCGGAACTCATTAAAATAATTTAGGGTGTGAATAAATTGAAAATCAGGGGCAATCTAATAATTTGGTATGAATTGCCAACTTACCGGCCGGTGATCCGAGACGACGGAGAGGTACCTGTCCATATAATCGTCAAGCCGCAGTGTTTCCACGTCATTATTTTCCGCTTCGTCGAACAGCGCCTTACTCACCAGGATGTGATCCAGGAAGCTGGGCCAGCCGGGATACGAGTCGTAAAAGTCGCTGGCATCGGTAGCCAGATCATAGGTCAAAAAACGATACGCTTCTGCATCTTCCCAGAAGATGTAATACGGATTTGCATTTGACATATTCGTGAGATCATTGTTCCAGTCGCCGACCACCACCAGATTCGTGTCCACACCGGCAGCCCGAACGCTGTCCAGATAGGTATGAAGGATACCGGCAGCTTCCCGGCGACGTTCAATGCTTTCGGGATCGCCAAACGCCTTCATATGCAAGTTTATAACGGTGAAAGGAAATTCGTTGGCACCCCGGAAGGTAAAATCCACCCGGAGCGGCGGGCGACCGGCAAACGGGTAATCGTCGTCTACAAACAACTCAGAAACATCCCAAACATCAAAATCCGAGACCCGGTACACCACAGCCAGACGCATATAATCCGTAAATTCGGAAGAGTAAACAGCGTAATTATCCAGATTCGAGACCACCCGCTCCAGCACGGCCGGATTCTGGATCTCCTGGAGGCAGAATATGTCAGCATTTAGTCCCCGCATCAGCTTAATAACCGAGTCCTCCGTGGCAGATCCTTCCAGGGGAAACTGCTCCAGGTTCCAGGTAACGATTTCCACCTGGGCGATCCCGTTCAGATCCGGCACATCGTTGGGATTGTCCTCGACTTCGGTGATTTGGCCGCAAGATAACGGTAGGAACAGCGTGAGCGCCAGGAAGATGGCGCGGATAGAGGTTTTAGAGCGGAGTAAGTTTTTCATCTACTATGAAAATTTAGTGTTAAAGTGTTATGGTGTTACTGTGTTATTGTTGAAACTGTCCTGTGTCCGAAGTCTCGGGTCGAACGCATCTCTCATGTTGTTCGTGGGTACTTTATTACTGGATATTTATGTACCCGTTCAGTCATCCCTGGCGGGATTTGCGGGATTTTAATGCTTCAGTAGTCCCACCAATAAATTGGTGGGTTGAAAGCAATCGCCCCTGCGGGGCTTGGTGCTGGTTTTCTCCTTTCTCCCTTCTCCCTTCTCCCTTCTCCGTCTTTTCCCTTATACCCTTATACCTTATACCCTTTTTCCTTTTACTTTACTCCCCAACCGGTATCGTCCACAACACCGGCCGGTGATCGGAAATCAGCGATTCATACCGATCCCAGCTCCCGAGGTAATCATCCAGTCGCACGGTTTCTGTGCTTCCGCCTGCCGCTTGCTCGTCGAACAATCCTTTGGAATACAGAATGTGGTCTAAGAAACTCGGCCAGGAGGGATAGGATGCCTGCTCCGGATCGTCCGCGATTTCCATGGTGGCGAAGCGGAAGTGTGTTGCGTCCTCCAGGAACGGATAAAACGACTGATAGATCCCGGTGTCCCCGAGTTCGTCGTTCCAGTCGCCCATCACGATGATATTCGTATTTCCATTCGCCATTTGCGCTCTCAGGTTTTCGTGGAGTTGCTCCATGGAGCGCTGCCGCCTGTAGAGTCCGTCGCCACAGCACTTCAGGTGCAGATTCACCACCGAGAGCGGAACCGCCGCATCGCCATTTCGCCAGAGAAAATCCGCCTGAAACGGGGGACGCCCGGCAAAGTAGTAGTCGTTCAGCGTGAAAAATTCCCGCTGTCCCAGGAAGGTCAGGACATCTTTGTGGTAAATAATCGCCTGATCGTAAAAAGATGAATGCTGCGAGACTGTGTAGCCGTATTCCGGAACCAGCGTCATCAGCCGCTCGAACTCCGCCAGATTTCCGATCTCCTGGAGCGCCACAATATCCGGCTGCAAATCCCGGAGGACGGCCGCTACGCTCTGTACCGTGGTATCCCCGGCGTGGGGAAACTGCTCGATGTTCCAGGTCATGGCTTCGATACCGTTGACTTGGTTCACCGACGGAATGTCCCAGTCGTATGATAATTTCTGCTGATATCCGGGCATTGCTGAAGAGCCATTGCCGGAAGAAACCGCGAACAGTGAGTCGATGGTTCTGGAATAATCTCTGTCCAGAGATTTCTTTGCCTGAGTTGTCCAGACGTCGATGGAATCACGCATGGTGAGATCCGGAAGGATGTCGTCCTGAAGCAGAGTGATGGACATCCCATCGTCCAGCGGCGTGTCGTAGCCCGCCAGCGATTTGGTCTCTTTGTCAATTTTCAGCATCAGATGCGCCAGTCCGGAGCCGTTCCCGTAGTTCTGGATCACCAGCGTATGCGTCACCGGATCTTCCCAGGGAGAGTAATAGCCCGCGGTATTCCCGCCGGTAGCAATGATGTCGATGCCCGGCACCAGGTGCGCCAGCTGGAGTGCGTTCACCGGTTGATCCGACCAGTCGGTGTCGCCTTGATCAAGTCGCTCGATGAAATTTTCGTACTCCTCCTGCCGGTCGTACGGCAGACCGAGGCTGGTGAGGGCAATCACGATGTCGGCGCCCTGGGACTTAACCGCCTGAACCAGTTCTTTGGCGACCGAAACCGGGGGCTGGACAGTGATGCTTTTCACACGTGACGGCAACACCTGTTCCTTCAGATTGGCGTTGGTGAGTCCGAAAATTCCGACCGTCACATCGCCGAATTCTTTGAGGATATACGGCCTGGTGAACTCTACCGACTCTCCGGACGATTCAGACAGAATATTCGCAGAGAGGTATGGAAACTCCGCCAGTTCAGTCAGCCGCTGCATATTCTCCACACCATAATCGAAGTCAAACGGCCCGATGGCGGCGACATCGTAGCCCATCCAGTTCATCCATTTGATCATGGTGGCACCGCGGTCGTAGGTGCCAAGCACCGTCCCGCTGTAGAAATTTCCGCCGTCCAGCAGCAGCGTGTGTTCGCCGCGCTTCTCCGCCTTTTTCCGGATATCCTGCACATAGGTATACGCACCGGCGCCGCCGCTGAGCATCGGCGGATTCTCCGGATTCATGAACCCGGCCGGCACAGTAGCGATTCCGCCCAGCAGATCGTTAGTAAACAGCAGATGGATTGTCTGGGTATTCTCGCGCTCGCCGCTGATTAACGCAGCGGAGCTCAGCAGGACAACTAACGCAGCAATAAGTCCGTATCGTTTACTCATTCGGGAAATCCTCACAGGGCGTAGGAGAGCGTGAAGGTGGCGCGGACATTAGACTCGTTCACTGACTCCAGCGTGGTGCCGGTTTCGGCGTCGGCTGGGAAGATGTCCACGTAATCGTAGGTCACCGAATTAAAGATCGCGCCGAAATCCAGGGTGACATTTCCCCAGAGATAGCTTCCGCCGATGGTAAATTTCGTCTGCTCGAATTCCCGACCGAGCGGAGATTCCGCATAGATGAATCCGAACCGGAACGGGATTTTCCCGAGCAGCAGATGCTCCACACCAAGATGATACTCGAGAGTCTCCTGGAAATTCTCCGGCATGGTGTTCGCCGAATCCGGGGCGCCGACGTAGGTCACCTGGTAATTCGACCAGTCGGTGTAGTGGACTTCCACCTGGGCGCTGGTGGCAATGGGATTTTGCATTTTCCCACGGATGCCGAGGGCAATTTTTCCCGGGATTTGCGTTTCAATAGTTTGAAGTTCCGCAGAGCGCTCGTACTCCGGCAGTGCAACGCGATTCAGGAATCCCGGCACGCTGGCCAGGCCGGTCTGCGTCAACGTGACGCCGGATCGATAGTTCAGTCCGACCCGGAACCGCCAGTTGATGTCGTAGGCCAGTCCGGCGGTGAGCAGTCCGGGTGTGCCGTCCAGACCGATATCGCTGGCGAACGCCGTATCCGATGCCGCGCTCAGCGCGGGATCGTCTTCCCGGAGAACGTTCACGGAATATTCATTCGACAAATCATCCGCCATCAGCAGGTGATACGCGACGCCGACGCTCAATTTTTCCACCAGAGATACGTTCCCGCCGAGGCTGGCGGCGTAGATCTGTCCGTTCCGATCAATGTTGTGATAACCCGCCACCGGATCGCGATTATATACGCCGGAACCCAGGCTGGAGCGCACCTCTTCACGGTAATTATATCGCATATCCCAGACCGGGGTGTAGGAGCTTGCCACAGAAAACCCGCCGAAATTCGCCACGGCTCCGCCGGCATAGCCGGGATACCACCGGCCGTTGGACGCATACATATTGTCCGTCACCTTGTCCTCGAACAGATCGACCGCCGGAAAGGAGCGATCCTCGGTAAATCTTCTAAGCGTCGATGAGACCGATACATTGTAATTAGCTTCCCCAGCGACTAGTGCGGCGGGATTCGTCCAGAGATTCACGTAGCCCACGGAATTCGCCACACCGGTGGCGCCCTGACTTACGTAACCCGCCGTCTCCGGCCCGAACTCCTGCGGGAGTATCAGGGAGAAATAGGATTGGGCGCTCCCGATGCCGGGTGTGATTATCATTCCGATGACCGCAATTGCGGTGATGGTGGTTCTGAGGTTTTTCATATTTTTATCTGCGATAAGTGTTAGTGTGTTACCGTGTTATTGTGCTATTGTTAAAAACGTCACGTGTCATGGGCTCGGTGTCTTCTGGCTTTAATTCTCATAGGATAGCCTCGCAATCTCATTGCGAGGTGATTTTTAAGATTATCACCAGTCCCGCCTTGAAATAAGATTTCAATGTCACTGATCTCTACTGTCGGCGACGCCTGGAGCGGTCACCGACAGGACTGTTCCGATTCCCCTTTGAATGAAATTCAAAGGCTAGCCTCGTAATCTTATTACGAGGCGGCAATTACTAAAGCATCCCCACCAATAGATTAGTAGGCTGAAAGCAATCGCCCCTATCGGAGCTTGGTGCCGGGAATTCAACTTTTTCAGTTTTCTTTCTTCAATTTTCATTTTTTCTTCGCGGTTTTTTATTTCCCTTCTCCGTTCTCCATCTTTTCCCCTATACCTTATACCCCTATACCCGTTTTCCTAAAACGCGTAATCCAGCTGCACCCGGATATCCGATGTGGACGCCCTTGTCGTGATAGTCTCCCAGTCCAGGCGCGTGTCCGGGTAGACGTTCTGAGAATCCATCGGCTCGAAGTTGTGATTGGTGATGGGCAGTCGGTGATCCACCGTCCATTTAACGCGAAACGCCAGGTTATCGTTGACCCGGGAAAACAGCGAAATCCAGTAGCGCAGCGCATCCGTGGGACTGTCGAACACCCGGAAATCGGTATCCTCGAAGTTCCAGATGAAGCCGCGATAGACCATCACCTCGCTCACCAGGCTCAGCTGGTCGGTGAAGTTGTGTTCCACCTGCATGGCCAGCGCTTCGCTGCCGGTGCCGGCGTTTCCGACCAGAGACGGTTCTTCGCCGGCGGTCTCCCAGTCGACGGTGAGTCGGCGACGGTTGGTGAAATCCACAGAAGAGTTTACGTATCGAAGCTCCAAATTATTATAATTGGAAAGCCGGAGTTCGCCGCGGATAATCGTTTCTCTGGCAAAGAAGGTGGACGGATCGAGTATGTTGAAGGAACCCCGCGACTGCCACTTCTGCCGGATGTCGAACCGGTAGTTGAACACCGGCCGGTATTCCAGGCTGAGCACCGTGCGATAATACCGGGCGTTGTCCGCCACCCGCGTCCAGGTGTCGAAATCTGTGTCCAGAACGAATTGGCGATGAAACTGGTAGCGCGACCCAATGTAGACTCCGCGCTCCGCCTGGGGCTGGGCCTGGGCGCTATAAAGGTAGCCGTAAACCGGATCCTTCAGATAAAACGTATCCTCGAAAATGGTGCCCTTGTACCGCTGATAATTGGAGAACGAACGCTGATACGGGTTGTCGTATCCCAGGTCGTAATCCCGGTAGACCATCAGAAAGTTCAGGTTGTCGAACTGGAGGAATCCCGTAAGCACCAGCGCGCCAGGATCGTCGGAGAAATCTCCTATGTCACCGTTTTTATCCACGATGCCGTACTCGCCCTGGAGCGCGATATTCCGGATAACGGTGGAGAAGTCCACGCCCATGACGCGCCGAAGCGATTGCGCCTCAGACCAGAGAGGAGATTCCGCGGTATTGCCGTACATGGCCCCTATCTCCGGGTCGGCGCTGTTGCCGCTGGTGGTGAGGAACCGGCTGGCGTTCTCCGCAGAGATGACCGATCGCGAAATGTCCGGATTCAGTCGGCGATCGTACAGGCTCTCGTAGGAGGAGAGACCGATATACGTCCCCGGCCGGAAGGTGTACCTTGCGTGCCCGCCGTAGGTCACCTCGTCTACCACATTCTTCATGGGTTGCTGCAACGGCCCTTCGTAGCCCACGTCGGAGCGCGGGTACATGGTAATCAGCGTGGAGAAACTCTCGCCGTCCGGATTCAGCACCGCATCTCTGGGATGCCTGGAGGCAAACCCGTAAAAATCCAAATTTCCGGCGCTGGCCTGGAATGCGCCGCCGCGTAAGGCGTACTCATATGAACTCGACAAATCCTGAAACACGCCCGGCACCCGCTTGCTCCAGCCGTAGCCCGAGCGGCGCGGCGAAAAGTAATCCGTGCTCTCGAACACCACACCCTGGCCGAAGGTCGCCATAAAGTTCCCGCCGATGATCCGCTCGAATGTCACCGGGCCGATTTGGAGGTCCCGGTAGGTGACGGCGTATTTCATCTCTGGGACAGTCATGCCGGCCAGCGTGGTGGTGCGGTTCGCCTCGCCCAGCTGTCGGTGATACGCTAGCCCGGCCTTCCAGTGGCGGTTGATGGTCGCCAAAAATTTGTGCTGCAACTCCCCGGGATGGGTGCCGATGGTGGAAGCTCCCGGCGCCGCGTCCGCAGTTGCCGTCGGCGTCTGGATGGTCACGTCGTCACCAAACGCCCTCGCCGCCGGAAACGTCTGATACGTCACGTTATACCAGAGATGCATCTGGTCGTACGGATCGTAATCGCCGTAGTGGAAAAAGTCCCGCATGTTCCGGTAGCCGTAGTAGGAAAGACCGATGGCGGTCTCCAGCGCATCCGGGTAGTTGATGGATCCCTCTTCCAGTCGCTGCAGGACGGCCACAGCGTCCACGGGACTCACGTTCTGCAGGGCGATAAGGTCGTTGTAGGTGGCGTCGTTTATGTTCTTCGGTTCCGCTAAACGCTCCAGCCAGAGCTCGATGAGCCCCTCGTTGGCGCCCTCGGTGCTCGTCCAGTTCTCCACGCGATTGTAATAGTTCACTAATCGGGAAACGGTCTCGGTAGTATCCGGGATGCTCATTGAGATAAGCGGCTTCAGTTCATTCAATGCCTTGCTATCGATACCTTCGACTTCCCGTAACTGATAGATACTCGTCACCGGGCCGCGCAGTTGCACGTATTTGTACAACGCCTCCGCTTGCTGGTGGGTGAGCGGCAATTCCTGAATTTCCTTAAAAGTTGCCTGGTTGACGTTGAGCGGTGTAACGCCCAGGATCGGCAGCGCCACCAGGAGGAGTATCACTATGGAGATGATCCTTCTCACAGAGCGAATCCCAGGCTGAACTGGTGGGTCAGGGGAAAGACCGGATGGGTGATCATTCCGTAGTCCGCCATGAGGAATTTGTAGCGAATCCGGAGTCCAGCGCCAAACCGGTTAGGATTCGAGTGAACGCCGGAATAGAGCGTCAACTGATCGATAATACGGTATTCGAGTCCGGCGTGATACTGGGTTTCGGTGCCGGCCTCTCGGGTCATGGCAAAGGTCGTCCAGACCAGATGATACGGCGAATAGGCCGCGCCGATCTGCAGTTTTATCGGTAGATCGACTCTGGCGTTGCCGCTGCCCATCTGCGGGGAGTTGATGTTATGCACCTTCGCGCCCAGGTAATGCCGCTCCCGGAGGCTGGCGAGGAAGCCGATATCCAGTCCTACCGCCCGGCTTACGCCGAGATCGATGCCGTCGGAGCCGTCGCCGGACGGCCCAGCGGACTGACCGTAATCCACCTGGAGGTATTTGACGCCGTAGCCGAAGGAGAGCGTAGAATTCGCATCATTCTGGAGATCGAATCCGTGGTAAAAGCCGACGGCCGTCTCGCTGGTGAGATCCTGGCCCACGTAGTTGACGGCAAGATTCTCGAATCCCAGTCCAACGCTACCCCAGTTTTCCATGGGATAAACCACAGCGCCCAGCGCATGCGGAAGAAATGACTGTCCCAGGGTATTTTCGTAGGAAAAGACCCCTGAGAGACCTTGCATGCCCGACAGCGCCGCCGGGTTATTGAAAACCGCCCAGGCGTCATCCTGGTGCGCCACGTCGCTGCCGGCCAGCGCCGCGTTCCGCGCCCCGTAATACGCCTGCGACGACGTCACCTGTCCCTGGGCGTTGAATCCAGCAAGCACGACCATGACACCAACCACAATTGTGGTAATTACTTTAATCAAAGAATTCTCCGATGTCTCCGCCCTGGATACGCCAATCGATCTTGTAGGGACGCGGTTCACCGCGTCCGTGTATCTTTTTCGCCGTCCCGGATATTTGTGGGCGGACGCTATAAATAGCGTCCCTACAAGCGCATTTCCTGTTATGTCTGCAGCAAGTAACCGTGTATCTGTCATATAATGATGGAGATTATGGAAGAGAGGATGTGCTGATATCCTGCGATCTTTGTCTTTGGGTATTTCATTATCTTTTTTTTCTTTCTTCGCGTTTTTATTCGTGTCCTTCGCGGCTAATCTATGGTTTTTCATTTCCCGTACACTCCAATTACCACCGGGGCGGTATCCGTGGAGAGATCGCCAGTTTGCACGTCGGTGACCTCCAGGTGCATCACATAGACGCCGGCCGGCACGATCTCGTTGATCTCGTTCCGGCCGTCCCAGGTGCCCTCGATGTAGAAGGAGAGTCCGCGGAATTCGTCGTAGAGCGAGGTCACGTAGCGGCCCGAGGTATCGTAGATTCTCAACTTGATTCGGCTGTTGGCAGGATAGCTGAACTCGTACGCGATATTCTCCCCCAGCTGCGGCACGAACGGATACGGCGCCACGTTCAATTCCGCCTGGTAGTCGCCGACCTCGCCCTCCTGGTGCTCGGAAATCTCATCCGGAAACGCCGGCTGTACCTGGCTCTCGCCGTTAAACTCGCTGGCAACACCCCGGACGTCAACCAGGTTGCCAACTTGCAGGAGGTCGTCCATGGCCTGGCTCACCAGATCCTCATCCTCATTGTACAGCAGATTCGTGGAATTCCAGATCCGGACGGTGGTGGTGGCGCCGGTGGGATCTTCAATGGTAACGTTTGTCCCACCACCTACAAGATCCTGCCGGGCGGTGATTTTACCCCAGACCTCCACGTACGTCCAGTTGTACTCAAGCGTATTAAATTCTTCGATGGTCAACTCAACCACCGGGAGCTCGGCGTTTTCCTTCAGTGACGTCATACCCGTGTATTCCAGCTCCGGTGTTCCATTGAAATCGGTAACCGTGCCGGTGACTTCCAGGGAATCGCCGCGATGAAACGAGGTATCCAGCGACGAGCGGTACAGGATGATCCCCTGGCCGGATTCGTCCTGGAAATACGCCTCGGTGAACGTTGTTCGCAGCTGCCCGGCCGGCATGGTGACCACGCCGTCCACGGTGACGGTCTGGCCGTCGTACTCGGAGAGATTGTCGACGATTTCAGCGATGGTGATTTCCGGCGCCGGTTCTGAAATCTCCACGCTGAAGATTCGGGTGGAGTCCCGCAAACCGGTGTCGTCTGTGGCGCGGACTCGATAATTCAGCGTCCCGGCTTCCCCCATCGCATCGAGCGTTACGCTGTAGGTATCGTTCTGGCCAGGGGACATGGCCGACGAGTTTTCATTGCCTCCGAACGTGTAGGCCAGTTCGACGCTCGCCACCGATCCGTCGTCGGTTACCTGTGCAGAGAAGGTGAGATTAGCGTCAATCATCGGCGACGCAGGAGTAAGTGCTACGTTGCTGATTTCCGGCTTAGTGTTCCCCACCGAAGCTGTCTGCCAGGTGCTGCTCAGATTTTCGCTGGTCTCGTCGTGACCGGTGATACCGTTGCCGCCGGACTGGGTCTCCGTCCCCTCGCCGCTGATGCGCTGGAGCTTGTCTCCCACGCCGTGGCTGGACATAAACTCCTGCTGATCGGCCGGCGTATCCGCAGAGTGTCCGGAGATTCCTGTTTTATCGATGGCCTGCAAGCGACCGCCCCAGAGGAGGTAGTCCACGTCCTGCACCGTGGAGGCGGAACCATCCCAGGTGAAGAGCACCAGCGTTTCCTGATTGTCATCCAAAATAAACGGGATGCCGCCAATTGTGGATTCGCCGGCCTCCGCCGGACGAAAATCCTCCTTCAGCACCAGATCCGGCAGGGAACCGTACTCGTTCTGGTAATCGGATTCGGAGTGAATGGCAATGATCACGTTGGCCCCGGCATCTATGGTAAAACCGTCCGGGAACCGGGCGATAAAATCGGTGCCAGCTCCGCTCCAGTAATCCGCGCCGGAGGGCAGGTTGTAGTAGTAATCGCCTTCGACTGTGTCGGTGGCGTCGGTGATGTAGTAGTCGGAGAGATCAACGGTGTTTCCCGTAGGATTATGAACCGTGATATACTCCCCGGGGTCGGGCTGCACAACAAACTCCGAGATCACCACGTGATCCGGCTGCGCCAGTAGCATGGCCGGGAGAAAAAAGAGCAGGGTTCCGCGTATCAGAGTAGACAATTTCACAGGCTTACCTCAGCAGGGTAGCTTTTTTGATGAGCGTCCGGCCGTCGGCGGTCAGTCGGAAGAAGTAGATGCCGGACGGCTGGTCGCCGGCGTTCCACTGGGTCATGTGCCGGCCGGCCGTGGCGTACCCGGTGCTCAGTACCCGGATTTTCTGTCCCAGCAGATTGTAGACGGCCAATTCGTGCTGTCCAGCCTTGTCCAGGTGCCAGGTAATATTGGTCGCCGGATTAAACGGGTTTGGATACGCCCCGGAAAGCGCAAATTTTTGCGGTTGGGTCAAATCCTCCGGATCGGTGGACACCTGGGTGCCGTAGTCCGATTCGTAGCCCAGGAGTAGCTGGTGTACTGTTTGTCCGTCGTCAATGTAAATACCCGCTACGCCCCGGAATTTTTCTTGCGTTCCAACGGCGAAGTCTGTGGTGTCGATCCCGGTCACGTCCCAAATCCGTACGATAGTTGTGTCGGTCTCGTCCGCGACCTCCAGATTGGTACCGCCACCGGCCCACCACTTATCGGTAATAGTGCCGGTGAATCGGATGAATGTTCCTTCCCAGGCGGAATTGTTTGCTTCGGCGATGGTCAGCTCTTCCGCCTCCGGCAGCGTGTTATCTGTGGATTCGATGGTATATCTGAAGTTTTCTATCTCAAGAATTCCATCGAATACGCTTGCACGCCCGACTGCCGTTACCTTGTCACCGCGGGCGATATTGTCCATTAAGTCCGGATGGAACAGCTGCACACCGCGACCGGACGCATCCTGGATGTACGCCTCGGTGCGGGTGTCCACCAGCACTCCCGCGCCGATGGTCACGATGCCGGAGACCGTCACAACCTGCCCCTCATACGTCGATATGTCGTCCCGGAGCGTCCCGATTTCCATCGGCGACTCGGCAGCAACAAATATCGTTTTCTCCGGGGATTCAACACTGTTCCCCTGATCGTCTTCTGTGTAAATTTTATACTGAAACTCCGAATTCCCGCTTTGGGCCGGAATAATACCGACATACTCGTTTCCGGATTCCGGGTACAGTGCTGCCGTATTCGGAAAGCTGCCGCCGGAGCCGTAGAGGATTACAGCAGAGTCGATGCTGCCAACCGTCGGCTCAATAGTCACCCGGATCTCGATCTGGTTATTGGCCCGAACAAAATCCGGCGAGGAGGTAATGCCAGAGATGGTGGGGGCGTCTGCGTTTTTCACCAAATCATCTTCCGAACGGGGCAGCACTTCGTATTCTTCATATCCGTAATTCACAACGCCGATAATCTGATCAAACTGTTCGCCGGCAGTCGGTTCATATGGAAAAAAGGTGTCTTCGATCTCTGCCTCACCGCTTCCATCATCGACAAACCATTGTCCATACTGGTCAGCTGTGCCGGTGACCGTCACATCATTCAGCACAACCAACATACCTTCGTAAGATTCACCTTGGGAAGAACAACCGCCTCCCAGCGTTCCGGTTGAGACTTCCATAGGATCATAAATCGAGTTGTCGGATGTATGAATTGTATAGTCACTTAGGTCCGAGACCTCTGTCATACCGAAATATTCGGAGACTGATCCAGTAATGGATACACTGTCACCAACTGTAAACGTCGCGTCACTATCATAAACCTTCACGCCGCTCCAAAGACTCCTGGCATCCTGTACAAATCTCGTCCCCTCACTGGAAGCAGTAACAATTCCCGAGAAAGATACGGGTTGTCCAACATAGGGGGAGGGATAGCAATCGCCCCCGGTGCCGGCATCACTGGTTTCCTGAATCTCCGCAATGGAGTAGCCGGAAGAACTTATCACCGTATATTCGTATGTGGAACTCTGGGATGTTTTGGTATCGTTGTCGGTAGCTTCGATGTAAAAGGAGACTTCCGTACCAACGGATTGCGCAGCGATAGTGCCGGAGTAAGTGTCGCCGGAAGAGTTGGTCATAGCCGAGGACGAAAAATCCCCGCCATCAATGGAGACGAACAGTTCCACGGAAGAGATTGTGCCATCAGCATCGGTGACATCAGCGGTGACCGTTACGCTTTCGGTTTCGTTCGGCGGACTCGGCGAATGGAACACGTTGGAAATCACAGGCAGTCCCTGTTCCAATGACTGACCGTTGTTTTTTGCCCCCGGCGAATTGTCCATCACTTCCCAGCGGGAGCCGTCCAGCCCGACCCGGCCAATGGATTTGCCCTCGTCGCCTTCCCAGTAGGAATCGTCCGGCGTTGCCACTTCCATGGGATCGCCGTTGGAATCGTTTAGTTCACCTTCGTAGGAGGCTGCGTCCACGATCGTTCCATCGACTTGCAATTCAACTCCATCAGGAGCGCCGTTCTGGACGTTATTGTCCGGATTCGAGAAATTAAAATCCGCTTCTGAGACAGTACCGGTACCAATGACGTAAAAACCAAAACCGTTGGTCTCATCGGTTAGCGTAATATTTCCAAGATCAATGGTATTATATGGTGTATTTCCATTACCATTCATCAACACGATAGTCACATTATTGTACGTTCCTGCCGTTCCCGTGAGTTCTATGAATTCGCCGGTATCGGTACTCGGCTGATCGTAATCGATTTCGTTAATAAAAATCTGCGCAAAGATCTGCAGCGGTAAGGCCAGCAGGATTGCGGCGATGGTAAGTTTTTTCATAAGAACTCCTGAATATGGTTGGACGTTTTAATCGAATAAATGTAAGGTAGAAACTGATTCATACGTGCGCGTCAAATACTCCGGTTCCGTGTCAAATTGCAGGGGAAGGTACTATCAGAAATGCCGCAAAGCAATACCCGGTTCCTTCGGAAAATTATATTCCAATGTCCTGAGTAATCATCGCATTTTCTTCCGAGTAGAGACGTGCCATGGCACGTCTCTACTGCCAATAATATCAATAGGTTACCCTATATTTAAGAAATGGTAAATTTTCAGAAATCCTAAGAAAAAATTTTGAGACGGTATTCTCGTACATCCTCCATGCAACGACTCTGCTAAAAAAAGACGGAGAAATAGCGAGTATACCTCACCATTCATGGAATGAACGTGTTTCTCAGCATTCCCTGATGTTACTCCCGCTCACCGCGGTTGATGTCCACATCGGTGGAAAGTTTGTACCGAACAATCCGGCCTTCGCCGGGATCGGCGATATAGACTTCGCCGTCGGAGACCGCCACCGCTGACGGTCGCTGCAACACGTTCGGCTCGTAGCGAATAAAGGTGGAGTCCACATCAACGTATGAGGTATCCCCGCCCGAGATAAGGGTATCGGTCACGGTGGTATCGATGCGGACTTCTTCGGTACCGAGGTACCGCAAAAAGTTGCCTTTAGGGCTGAACTCCTCCACGTAATTTTTGCCGGTATTCGTAACGTAAATATTCCCGTTCTCATCGGCCGCAATATCCCGCGCGTTCTGGAACCGCCCGATTTCTCCGATATCGGCAGTCTGAATGAGGTCAAATTCGCCGGTGGTCAGGGAAACCCGATGAGCGCCGAAGTTTTTGTCGGTCTGAGAGTAGAGCAGTTTGGGATCCTGATTGAACTGTTGGAAATAGAGCCCCGTAGGGGACATCACCGTGCCCTGGCCTGTCCCTTTACTCACCGCAAACGACTGGAATTTCCCTCGGTGCAGCCAGATGGTCTGGCCGTTGGTGAGCCGCACCATCCGGTACCTTTGATAGTCCACCCGGACGATCCGGCTGTAGAAGCTGGCGTCGGTGAGATAGACCGAGCCGTCTCTGGATGGCGAGGCGATATTTTGCGGCATCCAGGCGGCGACCGCGTTAAACCGGCTCTCTTCCGGTGCGTTGCCGTATCTGCCGGAGATCATGTGCGCCACCGAGGTGGAGAAAAACATCCGCGGCTTCAGCAGGGAATCGATACGCGCCTGCTCTGACGACCATGCCACACCCTCGATATCCTGAACCGGTGCGCCCATGCGATAGAACTGTTCCGCAGAGATGGTCTGGTTCGGATTGTCCTCCAAAATAAAGCCGGACGCGACTGCCTCAACGCCCACGTTATTCACGTATTGGTTCCAAACGTACACGTGGTTGGTGCTGTCTACGATAAAAATGTTCATCCGGGCGTCGGCGGAGATTCCCATGGGCTGAATTACTTCGCTTGAATTTTCCCAGGATGGAATTGCCGCCAGGTCATCGAAGTTTTTGTTGCCGAAGGCGTCGGCGGATTCGATGACACGCCCGGTTTTATTCATCACCAGAACCCTGGAATTCCCGCGATCGGCCACAAAAACGTAACCGTCCCGGTTTACGCAAATATCCCGGGGATCGTTGAGAGAGAAACCATTCTCTGCCGGCCAGTCCGGCTTTACCCGGGTGTAGATAGTGTCCCCGGCGGCGACGTTTCTGCCGCTGTCCACCGGGCCGGTGGGTAATGGCCGTTTATCGCCGCAAGTGACGATGAAAATGCTCAGGAAGGTGAGCGCATATATTCTGAATTGGGTTCGGAGTGTCATTTTACAGCTCAAATCCTATGGCAAAGCGGTGGACAGAGGTCAGTCGTCCAAAGTCCGTATAAGCGTAATCGAAACGAAATTTTTCCATGCCGATCATGGGGATTTCCACTCCCGCGCCGAACGCCAGTCCACCTTCATCGGCATTCAGTTTATATCCGCCGCGGAGTGCCAGCATATCCATGAATTTATATTCCCCGCCGGCGACGAAATTTTCGGCGTTGTCCACGGGATGGTTTAGCTGAATTGATCCGGTCAGGACGTGGGCGCCGGTTTCGATTAAATTCATGGCGCTCCCGATGCGGAAGACTGTCGGCGGGGAAAATTCCGAATATTTGAATTCGCCGGTTCCGCCGGCGATGAGCGGCTTTTCATAGGTGCCCGCTGGCGCCACCTGCGGGCCGAAATTCGTCAGCGCCACGCTGAAGCGGAGCGACTTGAATCCGGTCCAGTAGAAGGTGCCAAGATCCAGCATCTGTCCGTCCATGATGAGGCCGGCCAGGTTTTCCTGTACATGTTTCAGCGTTACGCCGAAGGAAAACCGGTCGGTCATCCGCATTGCAAAAGATGCCCCCAGCACCATATCGCTGTAATTGAAATATTCACCGGTACCATGTGGATTGTAAACCGTCCGGACTTCCATGGGATCCATGTGGAGGAATCCGGCGCTGGCGCCGAGGTAAATGTTTCGGCCGACGGGCTGAACATAGCCTAAAAATTCGTAGTTGATATCAGCAGGCCAGGCGGTATGCGTTCCGATAAACTCCGCTCCACCGGTCTGGGCGATCCCGGCCGGATTCCAGTAGAGCGCCGAGGCGTCGTCCGCGATACCGACGAATGCTTCGCCCATGCCGGCTGCCCTGGCGCCGACACCAATCTTCAGAAACGGAAACGATGACGTGCCCGCCCGCTGGCCACCGAGCACCTGGAACAGGTTGCCCTGGGCGTAAGCGGTTCCGGAAAAAGACACCGTTATCACAAGGATTATGATTATGAGAGCACGCACTGTTTGCAGCGGACAGTCAGCCGTCATCCTGAGATTGTCGAAGGGTGAACGCCTGTTCTTTTCCTCACGACCATTCTCCTGATTGAATTTCCTCTGTTCAAATCCCATCAGAAGTCCACCTTCATGCCCAGTTTTGCGACGCGGCCTTCCCGGTAGCGGGAGGGATCAAAGTTGGGATTCGGTGCATTGGCCAGATAATACGGGATAGTCTCGCCAGGGTCGTACGGCTCACCGGTAAACGGGTTTATCCGCCGGGGAATCTTATAGTCGAAGATATTTTCGATTTCCAGCACCAGGAGCGAACGGAAGATACCATCGTACAGTGTTTTGGAGATTTTCACGTCCATGTTCCACCAGGACGGCGTAATAGCCGAGTACGGCTCGTCGCTGCGTCGGTCGCCGTCGTAATACCAGGTATCGCCCTGTTTGACAAGCGAGATGTTGGTATACGGCGTATAGCGACGCCCGGAATTGTATTCGATGCGGAAACTTGTGCGCCAGTCATTGGGCATGGGCAATCCCAAAAGATGAGGCCGGCGTTCCCGATCCATAGTAAAGTGTAGATTCGCAAAGAAACTGACGGGGCGATCCCAGCTGAGAAAGCTCTCGCCCAGCGGCTTTTCGTCCAGCCGCCCGGCGGTGACCAGCAGATTGTCATACGGCGTGGAGCTCTTTCCGGTCACCTGGGAATAGGAAAAGTTGGCGTCACCGGCGAAATAGCGACCAAACCGCTTTCGGAACACAATTTCGACACCACGCGCCCGGGCGTAATCCATGTTCAGGTACATCAGAAAACTCTGGTTCCCCTTGGCCGGGTCGAACAGCGTGATGCTGGCGGAAGTCTCGTAGTCGAACATATCCTTGTAGTACGATCTGAATTCCAGTACCGTATTTTCATCGAACTTATGCTTAATGCCCAGTTCATACGAAACGGTGGTCTTGGGACTCAGATTCGGATTCCCAAAGAGGGAATAGCTGTTTTCATCCCTGGTAAACAGGTTGGCATACACGTATTGATATGTAGGTAGCTGGGAGAAATGTCCGTAGTTGAAATAGAGAACATCATTGTCCGACACCGGATGGGAAATCCCCAACCGTGGACTGAGATGCGCCTTGCCCCGCCGGCCAAAAAATTCAAAAGTCTCCTCCTTGTAAGTCTGCTTGGCAAAATCGTTGATGGTTGGCGACAGGGAGGTCATGTCCGTGGTCATCAACTCGTCCACCTTTTCGCCGGGAAACCAGAAGTCGTACCGCATCCCGATGTTCACGATCATGCCGTCGAATACAATCTTGTCCTGGAGATAAAAGGCGCCGTCAAACGGTCGGACCCGGTAGATGTCGAAGGCGCGCCCGAACGGATTGTCGCCCCACCACGGCGTATCGATGTGAATCAGTTGCATGGTAGTGGCGCGCATATCGAAGCCGGTTTTGTAGGTGTGGCGCCCGCCGGTGGTATAGGTAAAGTCGAACTCGGCACTCAGGTTTTCGCTCCAGTAGTCGAACCAATCCGGCGGCATGCCCTGATCCCAGAACTCATCGCCGAATTCAACATTGATATTGCCATTGGCGTTGGCCTCGTACCGGATGGGCTCCAGATCCTGATGCTCGCGATATTCCGAGTAGTGTAATCCGCGGGCGGCCGAATGAAAGTCGGTAAAAAACCGGCCCAGACTCAGCTCGTAAAACGTCCGGGAGTTGAGAGTATGGGTCCAGCTCAGGTTATTGATGATATTTTCCCGGGTCATCGTGTTGTAGTTATCCAGAATATTCTCGTAATAGTATGGATAATAGGTGTTGGTATAGGTCTTGTTCATAAAGAAGCCCTGATTGATCTTCAGGGATCGATCATAGGAGTACGAGAGCGTCTGCTGTGCGTTTTTCTTCCAGGTCAGTTTGCCCAGCAGATGGTAGTCGTTCTCCTCCCGCCGGGCGAACGATTCCTGCCAGTCCCGTGCCGGATACAGTTCACTGGCATGAGGGAGGTAGGTATCGGACAGCCGGCCGTAGCCGCTGACGAAAAAATACCACTTACCGGGGAGTTCCAGTCCGATATTCTTCAGGATGTAATTGTTGAGGAGTTCCGGGCCGCCGATATTGAACTCCAGCCGGTCGGTATTGAAATCCCTGAACACTCCGGGCGCCCATTTATCCGTGATATAGGTGAAGCCACCGGTATAGCGATCGCTGCCGGCCTTCAGCTTGACGTCGATGACGCCGGACATCGCCTGGCCGTATTCTGCGTTAAATCCGCCGGTGATAACCTCCAGTTCCTCCACCGCCTCGGCGGTGATAAACACGTTGGAAGCATTCCCGGAAAGCGGATCCTTGATAGACATCCCGTCGATGACGTACAGACTTTCGTCCACCCGGCCGCCACGGATATGGATCTCGTTGTCCACCGAGGAGACCCCCACTTGCTGCTGGATCACGTTATCCACAGTATTGACGATCTGATTGTCGATGTCATCGCTGCCCATGCGGACGGTGGATGAAGTTTCGTCCACGTCGATCAGGGGCCTTTCACCGATAACTTCCACTTCCTGTCCTAATGCGAGGGAGGTTTGCTCCAGTTCGAAATTCAATGTGACCCGTTCGCCGGCCGTCACGTTTACGCCGGTCTTCAGAATCCGCTTGTACCCGATCATACTCACCTGGAGCTCATAGTTTCCGGGTGAGATATTCAGGATCTGGTACTGACCCTTTTCATCGGTGGCCGCACCGTAGTAGGTTCCCCGGACAATGATATTTACGCCGGGTAGCGGATCGCCGGTTTTGGCATCCGTCACCTGCCCGGTAATCCGGCCGCCCTGCTGTGCCTGCGTAAAGCTGGCAAACAGTAACAGCACCCCAGCGATGAGTGTGAGTCGTTTCATAGGGTTATTGTTCGAATTCTGTGTTCAGGTAATAGTCCAGCATGTCGGGGACATTATCCTTACCATTTAGCTTGTGTAATGGGACTGATAAGAAGAGTAGCTTTCCCCCTTCAGCGCCTCCAATTTTATCAAGATATCCAACGGAGGGTTTTCCCACCCAAGCCGGATCACCTTCCTGGTTCAATTGATAGTGCACCTTGTTTGAATCTCCGGGCACCAGAGATTTCATTCGCTTCCCGATAACGCTTGGATTTGTAAGGGTGAGGTTAGAATCTACTTTCGACACAACTTCTTCCCCGCCTCTAAACCGCCCCTCCGGATTCACGGTAAACATAGTATCCACATGCACGAATACGGCCGAAGTGTCGATCTCAATGGCTGTTAAAATCATATTCCCGCCACCGGCCAGGTACTTGTTGATCCCCAGAGCGGCGTCCGGATAATGGGGGGCTCCGGAGTACTGGTACCAGATAATTTTGTCAAAATAACTCAGCGTTGCCTCTATATCTTCCTGGGCATACGGCAATTTGTTTTCCGGGTGCCAAAGGTTAGAGCCGATACGCCAGATGGAATAGCCGTCTTCCCCGTACAGCTGGTTCAGCCAATCCCGGTACTGGAGTTCCACGTCGCCCTCACCCAGGTCGCCAACGCCACCCAAGGGATAGTCGTTCACGAGACAGACTCCCCCAACAGGCCCCTTCACCAGCCAGGCGCCCGGCTGACTGTCCGAACCTGGATCCGGAAACTGAATAGTATCGCTGTAAGCCCCGGCAATATCCCGAATGCGGAGAAAGAATGTGTGTAATCCCGGCTCAATATCGCGCAGAGTTACCCGATCAGCGTCGGCCTCAAGCGATTGCCAGGTAATCGTATCCGGGAGACTGGTGTCCGCCAGAACTTCGTCTGCAAGGTAATATTCTACACCAACAATTGTCTCGCTGCCGTCCGGATCGATAGCTGACCAGAGAAACGTCCGGGTCGGAAAGGTCTTGGTGGTATCCGAAGAACTACCGCTGGGGTTACTGTTCAGCACAAATTCGGCCACAGGTGGCGAGTTGAAGACCGGGAAAGTCAGTTTGGCGGGAGAAGTATCTACCGCCCCGCTGTCATCCACGGCCCGCACCTGGAATTCAAACTGGTCGAATGCACTCCGAATCGGCAGATAGAACGTATCGTATTCCGCCGAGTCCAGCGTCCACTGGGACTCGTAATTCCACTTGTACTCGTAGGCCACCACTTCACCGTCCGGATCGTCGCCCCACCAGTGAATCACCTTCTTGCTTTCCGTGGTGTCCGGGACAAACTCCAGGTAGTCGCTTCCCGTTTGTCTGTCATAGACATAGGTAGTGTCGAAACCGACGAATGTACTGTCATCCGCAAACACGCTGTCGAGCCGTACACTCCCCCACAGACTGTCCGGCAAAAAGATATGCGTTTCCGGCGGCTGGTTACCCACACGCTCGTTGTCCAACGGCTGCTCCAGCGGATTCCGGAGCTCGCAGGCGGCGAACACCAAGACTATCCCCAGGAGGAGGGGCAGGACGATCTGGTATCTGAGTATTTTCATTCGTCTGTTCGGATGCAGCCGTGGATTCCTGATGGAATCCACGGCATTTCCGGTAATCAGTTTATCGGAGCAGCGTCATTTTTTTGGCTTTGATGAAGTCACCGGCATGAATCCGGTAAATATAGACACCAGATCCGACGGTGCGTCCGTTCTTATCCGTACCGTCCCAGTTCAGTGTGTGATATCCGGCTTCCATGGTCTGGTTTCTGACCAGCGCCCTGACCATCTGACCGCGAATATTGTAAATCGCGATAGTCACCGGCCCCTGATCCGCCAGTGAGAACTGGATATTGGTGGTCGGATTGAATGGATTCGGATAGTTCTGCGAGAGGCTGTAAGCGAATGGCTGCGTTCTGTCCGGCTCAACACTGGTGGCAACTCCGTGGTCATCCGTATCGCGCAACTCGATCTTGAACGACCCAAAACTGTAAGTCCAGATTCCGGTGACATATTCGATACCACCACCGACACCGAGACTCGCGAACCATGACGAATCCGACGTGGTATAGACGATATCATCAT
Organism: Candidatus Neomarinimicrobiota bacterium; assembly: GCA_021734025.1. Taxonomy (NCBI): domain Bacteria; kingdom Pseudomonadati; phylum Fidelibacterota; species Fidelibacterota bacterium. The sequence continues at coordinate 173,087 of JAIPJS010000005.1, read as the reverse complement.
CAATCAGGATTTCACCGCCGGAGGCATCGGTCACCGACCAGTCGTACTGGTTCAGAGCCGTAACCTCGATGTCGTTCACCCGGACCAGCATTCCTTCATACTTTTCAGGTTCCGCCTCGAGATCCGCCGCAGTCATCACCATGGGTTCAATCCCGTCACCGGTATCACCAACCTGAACGCTGTCGGCCAGAATTACGGTAAGGCCGTCCCATTTGAAATGGAAATCGGCGTTGTAGTCTGTGGCTGTACCAAAGACGGTCACGGTCTGGTCGCGTGTTAATGTTTCATTCAGGTCAAAGACAAACAGGCCGCCCCATTCGGTGGCGCCAGATTCCTGGATTACATACGCTTCAAAGTTGCTGTTAAACAGTGTATCTGCTGTCACGACACCGCTTACAGAAACCTCTACGCCTTCATACGGGGTCTGCGCCAATTCCCAGGGCGTGTACTGTATATCGGAGATTGTTAACTGACTCGCCACCGTGTAGGAAAAGTTTAGCTTTGTGGTATCCGCCGGCAGCGTCGAACTCGTTCCATTATCATCTTCTGCCATCAGGAAGTAATCGACCCGGTCACCATTATTGTAGAAGGGTATATTTCCGGTATATGTGATACCCTCGTCCAATTGCATATCAGTAGAATTGTAGGCACCGCCATTAACTCGGTGAAAGAGCTTTGCCGAAGTCACCGCAGAGTTATCGGCGAAATCCGCAGAGATGGTTACCACGTCATCCGAAGTGGGCGCTCCCGGCGTTCGGGCATAGTTCCGGATGTTCGGCGGCCCCTCACCGATCACGACATCTTTTTCGTACAGCGGTTCCACTTTGTACGTGGAGGAATCGGCGTAATAGCCGAAATGGTGATAGACCCATCCGGTGATAGAATCCACTACCGTTCCAAGCGGAGGCCGATTAAAATTCGACAGACTATCGGAATCGTTACCGATACGGACTTCGCCGGATCCGTCATCCACACCCCATTCGCCAAAATTGTAATCGTTCTCGGTGATGATAACGTCTTTCAACTTCACAAACACCGTACCCCACTGTTCAGCGGTGGTAGGCCAGCGTAAATCACCGGTCTGGACTTCAGACGGTTCCGGGACCGGGTTCTCCTCAGAGGTGATATTTACCTCTCCGGTCACCCAAAATTCTGTCATATTCGATTCGTCGGTGGAGTACTCTCCAACATAACCTATAGTTGAAACCTCATCGCCTTCGTAGAGAACTGGAAAGGTAGTGGAATCAGGACTATAAAGTAAAATTCCGCTCCACGGACCACCATGATGATCCTGCATTATGAATTTCACCCCGGCTCCCGCATAGCTCAAACCGGTCGGCATTGTAACAATCCCCTTTATCTTGAAGGGCTCTGCATTCGGTAATGGCGAATCATCGTAGTTGTAATAATAGGTGTAATCGAGCGTATCGTCGTTCTCCACGTGGCCGATACGTGCCAGATCGCTGCCGCGGACCTGTTGCAGCCGCTGAATCCGCGTGTATTCGCTCACCGGCACCACGTCACTGGCGAGCCGGGGTTCGATTTTGGTATCATTAAATGAATAGTTCAGCGGACCGATCACATACTCCACGCTGTCGTATTCCGACGGCCAGAAATAGTAATCCGCATTATCGTTCACCCGGACTTCGCCGGAGCCGTCATCGATTCCCCATTCGCCGTTGCCGAGATCTGCGTTGGAAATGGCGGCTTTCTCAACTTTTATCAGCACGCCCTCATAAGCTTCAGCCATAGCGCCGTCAGTGGCGATTTCCCCGGAGGTCACTGTAATCGGGGGGACATCGCCTGCCCACATGGAGTCGATGGTGACGCTGGAGGCTTCGATTTGGGTCATGCCGAAGTATTCGGATACGGTACCGGTCACGGTGACGGAATCTCCCTGTCCGACCTGGAAGGCAGAATCAGCATCGCTGCCAATATGCACCAGGATCCCGCTCCAGGCGCCAACCGAATCCTGCAGAAAAAATTCGCTCCCGTAAGCATACGATTCACCGGTGACGATTCCAGAAACGGTCACTTCCTGGTCAACCAGCGGTGAATCACCGCCATCTTCGGTATACTGAATATCATAAATACGTGTAATGTCCTGACCGAAGCCCATACTTGCAGTCAGAAATGCTAGAGATAAAATCACAGTTAACAGTTTTTTCATTTGAGTCTCCTGTGCCCTGATTTAATCGTTCTGTTCATTTTATGACCAGGAATTTTCCGATTTTCGTGTGCCCGGTTTCCTTGTTTTCCACGGTGTACATGTACATTCCTGACGCAATTGCCTGGTCGTGCATGCTGATGAGGTCCCACGCGTGTTCTCCGCCGGAAAACTTACTGTTCTCCCCGGTCTGGATCCCCTGGACATCGGCAGCATGATATGTATTTGCATCATGTTCGATAATGTCCACCAGGTCACCGGCCAGTGTGTAAATGCGGATAGTGCAGCGTTCCGGCAGATACATAAACCAGATGAGTCGCTCCCGCTCCCCGAATCCGTCCCACGATGCGCGTGCCCGGTACGGATTGGGATAGACTCCAACCCGGTTATCTTCGGTCGGCCTGACGCCGGGGACGGCAAAGACGCGATTTTCGTTGATGCTGCTCTCGAGGCTCGCCAGGTTCAGCTGCTCATCGCCGCGATCATACGAGGTGATGGCATACAGATTCTTGTCCGTCCAGCCATTCTTCAGGCCGGTATTCATCCAGCGATACTGATACTTGACGCCGTCGATGGTGGTATCCGACGGCGCACCATTACTATCATAGATCCGAACGTCGTCCAGTCCGGTATCAAACCCGATATCATTGCGTAAATCGTATTCCTTTAAAAGAGTATAACTTCCGGTGCCGCTCTGTGTTTTCCGGGCGCCGTAAATCCGGAAGCCCTCGAAGTCGGCTTCACGGCTCACCGGATCCAGGGCTGAGAGTGGAGTATCGTTCCAGTAGAGTGTTACCTTGCGATCGCCAGGTACAACGGCAAGTCGCGGTGAGGGAGGCGGCGCCGGCAGGATATACCGATCGATTTTCCCATTGGAGAATATGGCGTCTTCACCGGCATCCAGTTCACCGTTGCCGTTCGTATCTTCGCCATTATATGCCTTCAGCGCCCAGCCGGCGTTCGTCCGGAGATTCGTGCGGCGGGACGGCATATCGTTCAGCGATTTGTTTCCCCAGAATCCGGCGACAATAGCAAACACCACATTCACCGAATCGCCCGGCTCCAGCACGTAGGTCGTATCTCCCTGGGAATTCACCAGGGGATGCCCGAACGGGCCGCCGGAGAGCATCATAATCCAGCTGTCCTGCTCTGACGGAAACTGATTATAAGAACTGTTGCCGTTATCGTAATAGAGTTCGCTGTCTCCGCTGGGCTGGACGTTGACCTGCATCAGGTTATATCGTTCCTCATCATTCTGTGGCATGGTGTAGTCGGGATAATCCGTATTCTGCGTTGAGGTCCAGACCCACTGGCGATAGTAACTGTTCCAGACATCTCTGGGTACGTCCGAACCGAGTACCTTCATCCCGATGTAGCTCTCGGCCCAGCCGTTGTCACCGTCGGCATCGTATTGATACGCAATGTCCAGCGGATACCCGTTATCGTCCGGAGAATTATCAAATCCATCCAGGTTATCGTACCAGGTAAAGCCGCCGCCCGGTTCGTAGATGTTGGTATAATTCATATTGCCAACGGAGCAGTCCATCCAGATGCTGGCGTAGATGTTCTTGATGTCATGTCCGCCGGAAACAATCTGTTCCGAGACGTTTTTGATTGTGTAATTCAGGATGACAAAGGAATTGGCGAAGGTATAGTTCCAGTTATACGCCTCCATATGCACCTGGATGCCCAGGGGAGTATGGGTATCTCCGAGGCCATCGGTGCTGACGTCATCAAAGTCGGTAACGAAGTCTTCGTGAGAAACCGCATCCGTATTGAAATATTGATCCGTCCGGATACTGGATCGAATTGCGATGGAATCGCCCGGCTGCCCTGTGGGCTTAAACTCGAATCCCTCTTCTCCGTAGTCGAAAACCCCGTCGACAATGGAAGTGGATACGCGACTTTCATTTCCGATCTGACCGCCGATCCAGAGCCCGGAGTAGGAGAAATGGGAAACCTGCTTTTTCGCCTGGGGGCTGTATTGCTGATACAGTGCCGACGGCTGATTCGGGTTGGTCCAGCCCTCACCCAGGATACCAAAATTCGTGACCGTCATCCCGAATTCTGCTGCAGTAGTCCAGTTGTTATAGTCATTGGCCGGCCGGTCTGCAGCAAACCGGTACATATCTGAAGGTTGATGTTGTCTGGCGAGCTGGCTAAACAAAAGACAGGGAAAGAGTAAGATGAAAAACAGGGGGGATGTATATTTATTCACTACTGCTCGATTAGTCCTCGGGTTTCAAATGTCAGAAACAGAACCTAATACAATCCAAAACCCAAAGCAAGATTCCGGTCGAATTTTTTCGTAAAAAGATTGTAAAACAGGGAAGTGAATTTTGTGATCCCTCACAGAGCACTTTCGGCGTCGGTGACGGTCTTTCCTCTAGTATATTGTCGGTGACACCGCCACGGCGGAAAACACCGACAGAAGTCCCATCTGCCATTCCGAGCGAACGAATTGAGTCTCCCGGCATCAACTCCTTCCGGAGAAGAAACCCCATGAAGGAACCTCCGGAGTATGGACAACGAGATCCCTCCCCGAAGGGATCCCCCTGGGACGACTCTCCCGCCACGGCGGAGTCGCTCAGGATGACTGGCCTGCTATTTTTACTTTCAAATGGAGCCCCCGGGTTTACACACGTGGTTTTCTGGTTGGCAAAATAAAACAGGGCAGCGGAAATCCGCTGCCCTGTAATTGTGTTACACCTCAATGTAAACGAGAAAGAGGTTATTTCATGAAGACCATCTTCCGCGTCAGGTTGAACTCGCCTGCCTTGATGTGATAGAAATACACACCGGAGGAAATCTTCACGCCATTATTGTTGATACCGTCCCACTGCACGGTATAATAACCCGCTTCCTTCTGCTCGTTGACCAGGGTACGTACCTGCTGGCCGAGCATGTTGTACACCACCAGCCGGACGTTGGCCTGCTCCGGCAGCTGGTACTTAATGGTCGTCGTCGGGTTGAACGGATTCGGATAGTTCTGCTCCAGATCGAAGACCATGGGCAGACCATTTTCGTTTCCGATTCCGACGGCTTCCTTCTCGATGATGTCTTCCGGGAAGCGCGGCAAAATCTGGAAACCGGCCAGCGGATCATCGAACGAGAACTGTCCCACGATCCCGATGAGATCGATCAGCGTGGAATCCGGCGCTTGCATTTCGTCCAGCGTCAGATCGCTGTCAATCCGCATGGTTAGCGTATCGGATTCCGTGGTGACATCCAGGCTGGCGCTGCTGCCGGCTGTCGGCCAATCGAGCGCCGCATCCTCGATGTGTACATCGTTCACGCGGACTAACTGACCTTCGAGGGTCTGACCGATGTCGCCGAGGGTCACAACCTTGGGCTCGGGAACGGCGCCTGTACCGAGTTTTCTGCCATCCCATACCTCAATCTCATCCTTGTAATTGTCGTCAGTCAATTCACCGGAAATCATAAGGGAATCACCAAGAGCAAACAGGGTATCCTCAAAGGAGAACCCGAAGATTCCGCCAGTGCCATCATATAAGGCCTGATCCCACTCTTCATCACCGCCAAAGTCCGGTGAAATGACCGTACCGGTAATCACAAACAGTTGACCCGAATTATCCGGTACGCCGTTATCGTCAGCATCCACCATCATATTTTTGATGGTCCAGATACCCGTGTTAATCGGGATATCGAGGTTTAGCTCTTTACCGCTGGTATCGGACACGCCGGTAACACTTAGCGTGTCATGGGTTCCGGATGCCGGTGGAACGATGCCGAGGGAGACAACGTTGCTGTCCAGAGATACCGTTTCTACTGTGGCACCACTGTCGAACGAGTAATTCGCCGTATTCTCTGCGCTCGTCTGATCCAGCACACCGGTGAACTCGAGGATGACTTCATTATCAAACGCCGAATACGCCTCAGACAGCAGCACGTTGGATTCCAGGTATTCGAAGTCGCTATGGAAGCGAGGCCTGATCTGGTAATCGTAATATTGGCCCGCAACTCCCGTGATAGTGAATTTGCCAGTAGGCGGCGCTGCCGTTAGAGCCTCTGTATCACCATCGATATGCATAACGAGTGTATCAGTACCGTCTGTAATATGGAGATTCTTATAACCACTTTCCGGCCATTCTGACGGCTCCTCTACCATCGTCACCCTTTCGATACGAATCACCTGGTTTTCGTATCCTTCTCCCATTTCACCGATCGTAATAACCTGGGTATCCGGGAGGGATGCATTGGATCCGAGCACCGTTACAAATTCATTCTCCACAGGCATTAACTGGTTATTTCCGTTGTATTGATTGACTTCACCAACCACCTGTACAGAATCCCTGTAATTCAGATTAACACCAAGCGTATCCCATTGAAATAATGTGATCCCGCCTGTGGTATCCTGCATAACGTATTCATCGTTTGAACCCTGAAAATCCGTGGAGACAATAATACCCTGAGCCCGGAATATTTCACCAAAATGATCGGGAAATTCCGGATCTTCTGTTTGAGCTGTGACATCACTCAGATTCCACAGACCGAGATTGACTCCTACCTTTGCAGCCTCCATTGCCACGCCGGCGGTGTCCTTTACATTGGCTACTGCCAGAGAATCGGTAAATCCGGCGCCCTGGCTACCGGTAATAAGTTCAACCGTCACACTATCGACAAAATACACTGTATCGATAGCGAGGCCGCTGTCAAGGGCGTAATTTGCCGTATCGATCGCTGATGTTGTATCTAACAGCGCTGTAAACCGAATCCCCACTGAGGTATCGGACAAGGATACAGCACCTTCGATCTTCGGAGCGAGCGGGTAAAATTTTTCAATATCGTTATCATCGCGGGGTTCGAGTTTGTATGAGCCGTACGTATAATCGACAATACCTTTGATATAAAGCGAATCACCCGCCATCGGTGAGTACGTGTAACTTCCGGCATCATCGACAATGCCATTTCCTGTAGCGTCGGTCACCTGAAATTCACCACTTCCAAGACTTGGATCTGTCACGGCGACTTTCCCAAGATCAACAAAGACGCCTTCCAGGGATTCGTTAGTATCCATATCAGCCACAGTAGTTTCATACGCTGCAGGAAGATCAACGTTGTTGGCAAGGACCACAGCCTGCAATACATCTTCGATCTCGGTTTTATTGTAATATTCGGTCACCGTACCGGTAATCATGACGGAATCGCCCCGGACAAGATCGTTTGCCCAGGTGTAGACATTCACACCGTTCCAGGGTCCGGGAGCGTCCTGTACAAACTGACTGCTGCCGAAACTGGCGTCGCCCCCGGTAACAATCGCAGCTACTGTAACCGTTTCACCGTACAGTGCCGAGTAATCGCTGCCGGAGCCTGTAGTATCCTGGATGGTTGCGATGGAGGTAATGCCGGCGTAGAAAGCCACGCTGTCAGGTGCGGACATGGTATTGCCGTTAGCGTCTTCCAGGTTATTGACAATCAGAGTATCTTTCCCGTCGATGGTTCCACCTTCATACGTGAGATAGACGATACTGGAATCGCCGGCTTCAAACACCGCACTTTTTATACCTTCCCCTTCCGAAGCAAGGCTGTAATTCGCCGTCGATTCACCAGTCGCCAGTGTCACCGGTTCTGACAATTCGATGCGGATATACTGATCGCTGGTCGCAGGGTTATTTCCCCAGGAAAACGCATTTGTCACTGCAGGCGGATCCGAATCTACTACCGGATGGACGCCCGGGGTGGCATCGGCAACATCGCCTGCCATGATAGTCCACTCGGATGCGGTCCACACAGTATTACCGGTGACGATGTCGGCGTTCCGGTAAGCGATAGCGTCCTCATATTCCCACGCTTCTCCTGTTCCATCTGTTCCTACCTCTCCATAGATATCAATAACTGCGCTACCATCAAAGAGCTCATACGTATCATCACCGTTCCCCGAAATAGCACTTCCATCCGTATCGGGATACTTTCCAAAATTAGTGTTAAAATCAGTTGAATCGCTTGCAATTACATAGGTTGCTTTTGCTGCAAGTGATCCGGACAATTCAACAACCCCAGAATCCGTGTGGGCGTTCACATATCGCCGAATAGTCCATCCAGTAAGATCAACTGACGCATCGCCAGCATTGTAAATTTCTACAAACCGTGCCTGGTATACATCACCAGGATCGGCGACTTCGCTGATAATCACATCAGCGTGCAGCTGGGATAGCCCAAATAGCAACAAGACTCCCAGTGCGCTATACTGTAACAGTCGTTTCATGTGTCCTCCGTGTTTTGTGTTTTGCGTGGTAAAAAAATGATGTAAATGTTAGGTAGACGATGGGGGGCATCAAATTTGATTTTTTCAAACCGCTCTGTCTTTATAAAAATTTTAAATCGTTTATGGACTTCTATTATATCTAAATTCATTCCTCTAAGCAATTACTGAATAATACGAACCGTGATTTGCCCCACACGCAGTCCGGCCCTGTTGGCGATCTTTGGCGAGATATATTCCCCCAACCCCTTCTGTGACAGGGCATCCAGCCATCCAAGATGTTCAAAAATCTTCAGGGCAACCGGTGCGCTTGCGCGCTTATTTCCGTCCAGAATTTTCAATGCCATTCCATAGATTTCGTCGCCTCGCCGAATCCCCAGTGCCCGCACGCCTTCGGCGCCGACCTTGGAGATGATACTCCCCGGGGCTGCCTCCATAATGGCGGTATCGAACCGGTTCCGCCCTGCCACCATGTACGGCTCCTGAGTCATGGCATTATATATAGTTGCCAGGAGCGGGTCATCGGCAGAAGCCAGGCGACGAAATGCAGAAGCAACCTCACGTATCGTCAGAAAAAACGTGGGGACAGAACAGCCGTCAATCCCCATATGAATCGGAGATCGCTCAAGGATATTTTCCAGATATTCACGGATCCGTACCTGCAGCGGATGTTTCGGATCACCGTAATTCTCCAGAGAGAGACTGAGGTGTTTGCAGGCCAGCAACATGCCGGTGTGCTTCCCGGAGCAGTTGTTGTAATTCGGGGTCAGTTCCAAACCATTGCGTAAAACATCGTTGGCCGTCTCTTCGTCCAGTGGCTTGTGGGTGCCACAGAGGAGCATCTCTTCGGAGATTCCGGTCCGCTCCTGTACATTTCTGACGGTTTTCAAATGTTCCGGCTCGCTGTTGTGGGATGCACAGCAGAGGGCGAGCTCTTTTGGCGTGAGATGAAATGACTCCGCAGCACCGGACTCCACCAGCGGATACGCCTGGAACGGCTTGGCGCTGGACCGGACGTAGGTTTGAAGATCCGGGTTCCCGGTGGCAAAAATTGTGTTCCCGGCGGAATCGACTACCACGGCTTCGGCTCGGTGGATGCTCTCCACTCTGTCGCCGCGGATGACGTTCGCAACTAATTGCACGGGACAACCCGCCAGGCTTTTCTATGGAATAAGTAAATGAGGTGTGTTGGGGGGATCAAAATAGTTTTAGAGTGTTAATGTGTTAGAGTGTTCGGGTGTTAAGGTAACGACGTGTTATAGTATTTCCCCGCGGCGAAGTGTTAAAGTGTTATGGTTAAAACCGGTCGGGTGTTCGGTATATTTCACCTGCCGGTATTCCCCACTTTATTTGGTATGTGTTTGTTGTAATTTCCCTGTGTCTTCAGTGGTTTTCAGTGGTTAGTTGGTTTTGTCTTTCTCTGCGTTCTCTGCGTCTCTGCGGTGAAATTCTTTTGTCTTTTATCTGCGCTTATCTGTTGTTTCCGCGGGAATCTGCGTGCTATTTTTTTACTTCACCAGGAAGATAAAATCCCGGAGTGCGTTTTCCAGTCCAATGAACAGGGACTTACCCAGAATAGCTCTGCCGACCACGATAGTCTCCACCGACTCCAGTTCGGCTATATCACGAAAGTTCTGGTAATTCAGTCCGCCGGAAACGATCACGCCAATTTCGTATTTATATGCGATACGGGCCACGCCGGAAATGTTCTCCAGTGCCTCGAGGCGCTCTTCCTGGGTGCTGGCATTCACATAGGACCAGCTGTTGATCTCCACGTAATCCGCACCCAGCTTGTACGCCCGTTTGAGCTGCTTCACATCCGCGGCAATCCGCACAGAGACCGCCATGGACTTCACCGGACGAACCTGGGAGAAAACCTGCTTCAGATCCGACGCTCCCCTGAGATCCACGCAATCGCCGTCCCGGCGGTGATCGATAAACGTCACCATATCCGGCGGGTGAGTCATCACAGCTTCGATGGCCTTGTCCGTTATCGGCACGTGCCAGTTAAAGCGAGTCTGCGTAGTCTCCAGGATCAACCGGGCGTGTCGGGACTCGCCCTCCGTGGAGGTAATACCCACGCTGTCTGCACCGGCAATCTCGGCGATCCCTGCAGCCATGACCGGATCGACGCCGGGGACTTTTAAATCGCTCTGGATCTTTGCAAACGAATCGAGGTTCAACTCTAATAACGGCATAAAAACTCCATAACTAACGCATTTGCATTATATAAACGCATTATCAAAAACGTTTCGGGAACTCACATCCCTGGTTTGTAAAATTTTAGCATTACAGGACGACTGCCGGGTATTCCAGTACTTCCGAAATCTTTGCAAACCGAATGCCCTGTTGCTCGTAATAGGGAATATAACGTTCCAACACTTCGAGTGTGAGCTTTTTATTATGACAAATTCCGATAGCGCGCCCCTTTTCCATCGCCTCATCCACCAGCTCTGCAAACTGCTTCTTGATATAGGTTGTATCCGGTTTATTATCCAGGAAGACCGCACGCTTGCCCGTGGGCACCGCGAGTTTTTTTGCCAACTCGTATCCTACCGTATTCGCGGTAGTATAACTATCGACAAAAAAGAGATCCTGATCTTTCAGAATGTGCAACACGGTTTGCATTAAATCCGCATCTTCTGTTGCCAGCGATCCCTGATGATTATTCATACCGACGGCCATCGGCAGGTGCGCAAACGCCCGGTTAAGCCGTTGGATAACCTGGCGGCTACTCATTCCGGACTTCAGGATAAACTCTTCCTCGCCGCCCTCGTATTTCTGGGGTTCCATGGGCATGTGAATCAACACGTCGAAGCCCCGATCGGCGGCCTTCCGGGCAATTTTCTGTGAATACGCATGGCCCGGTATTACCGCAAACGCGAGTTTCGGCGGCAGATCCATGAAGCCGTCGATTATCTCGTTATCGTAATAGCCAAAATCGTCAACGATAATTCCCACAGTTGCCTGGCCCGGGAAACCGTTTCTTGTCAAAATAACGCGTCCGACCGGCTTGCCTTTAAAACTCAAACCGTACGCCCGGATGTCTGGTCGCTTCGCCCGGTCGACGATGGAAAAACCGGCTGTGATGATACGCTCCACCCGCCGGGAGATCTCATCAATATCTCCGTCCGATCCGTAGGCGAACGCCAGTTCCGGGAGCGCATCTTCCGACTCTCTCAGATCTTTGAAATGCAGCCCGGGTCCAGCAGCTACGATCTGCCGGGGCAGTTCCTGCCGGAATTTTTCCGAGGCTTTGGTATACGACCGCTCAGAGGTAAAGATCTGCGAGAGAATAAACCAAACCAGCAGACCACCTAGTAAAACTCCCACGCCGATGAAAACGACTAATAACGGCTTTTCGTCAGTCTCTGTCTCTTTCATTTATCTACTTGTCCAGGATTTGCTTGCTTTCTCGTTAGAAAAAGGTGTAAACATACGGAAATATCCGGCACAATTGCCACAGATTAAAAAATCGACTCATCAATCCACTGGGTGATGCGCCATTTACCATTTGATGTCGATTTCCGGAAATAGAACACCGCGTTTCCGGTGACGCTGATCTCCTGATCCAGCGTCAATTCGAAACTTTTGCTGAGGAGTGCTTCGTTGGATTCCGCAAAGGAAGAGTCCCGCCATGTGCTGTCCTCCGGCACCATGCGATAAGCACTGTCCACAGTGCTGTTCCAAATCACATTAATATTGTTGAAGACCCGGAACAGTGTCCCGGTCGTCCGGAGTTCCACATCCCGTCCCCAGGATCGGTACCGCCCGGATCCCCCGGCATCCGGATCATAATAGGAAAAAACGAACGAGGAATCGATAATCCGGCTGTACACCAGAGAGTCGTGGAAAATGTAGGCGTACCTGAAATTCACAAGGACATCCTCCGGTGTCTGCTGCTCCGTGATAAACAGATCGGAATCGCCCCCAATTGTGCCGATTTTGGGTGCAAAGATGTTTGTGCAGGAGATCACGAGCAAACCGGCGCCAAGCATCAGTCCCATCCAGCGAATCATATTAAAACCCCGCCTTTAACCGGCTCCATGACGGCGCATTTTCTTCCCGAAAATCTTTCCAGCGATGGAGAACCCAGTTCCGCTGGCTCTCGTTTCTGCTGAACGTGAAGAGTGCCCTGCCGCGGACATCTCTGGGTAAATTTTCTAAGGTATGATGTACCCGTAAAGTATATAGGATTTCGATCCGGGCCGAGTCCGTTGTCTCAAATTTTTCAGCATCCTCTGCGAAGGATAACTGGAATAGTGAATCTCTGGGCACATTTTTATCCATTTCCTGGAAGACCCGTTTTTCATCCTCGAGGTGCCAGTCCTGAAATATCTGGGAATAGGTGGCGTTGGTTTCGTCATCGGGAATAAACTCGTACGGCTTTTCCCCGGCCGTAGAATCACTCAGGCACCGAATAAAGTTATCGGCATTGCGCTCCAGTACGGCATTTTCCATGTTGGTCAGAACCTGCTCGGGTGTGGTCGGTGGCTGCCACTGGCCTCCGGAGGTCTGCTCCGGCGGCTCAACCGCCCGGGTATTGAACAACGCATCACAACCCGAAAGTCCCTGAAGGACGATGGTTATTCCGATGATATAAATAATCCGCTTCACGGATGACTCCTTTACCAAAGAAAAGAAAGTAGTCACGAACCCGGCGAATGTCAACGGAGCCAGACTATAAACGGAGATGGAGACTGAGTTGGTGCGGCGTACCCATCTGGTGTTCGGGAAGCAGAATGCCGTAATCGAAACTCAGATTGCCCCAACGGATACCGGCGCCCAGGGAGGGCGTAAATCCACTCGGCAGAAATTGCACCCCGCCGCGCAGGGCAAGGAGGTCCCGGTACCAGAGTTCGTATCCCCCGACCACGAAAAAATAATCGCCGAGATAGGTGCCGCCATCTACCAGAATATTGTAGTCGATATTCACCTCGGGGATTTCGCTGGTAATTCCCACGCCGATCCGGGCCGAGGTTGGCAGCGGCGTCGATTCGCTCCGGAGTTCAGACATAACCCCTAAATGGTTTATCGTCGCACCGAGAGTGAGATCATCGCTTAACCGATATTGGGCTCCCAGCGATATACTCCCGCCGCTGGCCATCTCGTAATAGATCTTTTCGTACAGGAAATCCATGCGAGCGCCAACGGAGAGTTCCGGCGTCAGTATTGTACTGGCATGGAGTCCGGCGCGAAGATAATGGGCGCCAAACTCGCCGAGCGGTTCGTCAGTGGCCCGGTGATCCCGGAGTTCGAATCCGTCGATATTTGCCGAGGTCATGGAAATCCCGGTGTTCCAGCTTCCCACCGGAAACACCACCCCAAGAAACTCAATTCCGGCATCGGCAAGCCAGAAGGAGTGCCCGGCCTGCACCGTTGAGCGTATCGATTCCTGGTAAACTGCGGGATTTATCAGGAAGTTACCCGGACCGGTATGGCCGTTTGCAGCACTTAATCCCACGCCCGCGCCCCCGAGAGCCGTTAACCGACTGTCCGGATTCACCTGTAAAAACGCCAGCCCGGACGCGTGATAATTTTGGTTTTGGGCGGAGAGATTTCCGGCGATCAGTACAATAAATAATGTCAGGGTAATTTTTTTCATGGATCTCACAATTTCATAGTTAAGTCTTTCATTTAATACGAGAGAAGAAATCTCATTTTGGGAGCTTCTGCGTTTCCAGTACGAGATCTCTCCGCTCCTCCCGGCGGCCGCCGGGAGTCGGTCGAGATGACTGCATCTTAATCTCATTTTTTGAGTTTTCCTTTTCAATCAGTCCTGTGTCTTAATCTGCGTACTATTCATCTTTTAAAACTGAAACGACCACGAAAAATAGTGCGATATGCCTTCCCCGACCAGTCCCGGCACAAATGCATAGTCCATGGACGTGTTTTCTACCGGCCCAAAGAAGCCGTATTCCAGTCCTCCGCCGAAGCGAAGGTGCCCGTCTGCCACACCGGCGCGAATCCGCACCATCTCCATCGGTGCATATTCGGCCGCGCCCCGAAACACAACCGCACCCCTGTCGCTTCGTTCATATTCTCCGTACAGATCCAGATTATCGAGCACCTGTACCTGGCCACCTATCCGAAATATCAGCGGAAAGTCATTGATTACCGTTGATCCCTGGGAGTAAACATCTTCCGTATTCCAGGAGAATTTAGCGTTGAAATTCTGTGCGGACACGGCCAGAGCTATCCGTTGGTGCGGTTGGATCACAGCGCCAATGTCAAACCCAACCCCTGTGGCGGCGAGCTCCTGGAGATCGTTTCGCATAATCTTCAACAGGGCTCCGACGCTTACATACTTGCTGAACCGGTTGCCGAAACTGATCATGTACGTATGCTGCCTGACGCTGTAGGTCTCGATTTTTTTTCCGGAAAAGTCGCGCCCCTGAATATCATCGACACCGGTGGAGAACCAGCCGAGTCCGATGCCAGCCGTGGGCGGCAAAGGCATGGCAAATCCGATGTAGTTGTAGGAGCGATCCAGCGGTAAAAATCCGTACGTGGTGCCGAAGTGTCTGGATTCCAACGTTGGGAGCGCCGCCGGATTGTAGAAAAATCCGTACACATCCTGGCTTCCGGCGGGGAGCGTATTGGCCATTCCGATCCCCCGGGCGCCGAGCCCCATTCGCAGGAAGCTCCCGGCGTAACCGGCGTTGGTCTGTGACTGACCTGCAACGGGCAACAAACAGGTAAATGCAACCAATAAAACGGCTACGATTATTCGGTTCCAAAGGTGTTCTCGGTCAGGTTGTTTCATATCAGTCTATCACCAGGAGTTTGGTCCAGTGAGTGCGGGATTGCCCATTTTCATTTACCGTTATTTTACAGAAGTACACGCCGTTGGCCACCACGTCACCCAGCAGATTTTCGCCGTTCCACGACTCGGATGCGGGGCCCGGCGATTTACTCTTGTCTACGACCACATCCGCCACTTTTTCCATGGCAAAATCGTACACCCGGATAGTCACCGATCCCGAGGCCCGCATGTCGTACTGAAACCGGACATGACCGTCGTCCTCCAGCAGATTATGCCGGGAGGGCGAAAACGGGTTGGGATAGGCGTAGAAATTCTCAGACTCTTCCGCACTCGTGGAAGAGAACGCCCGGAGCACGTGCCAGTCGTATTCGTTGTCGGTATAGGCGAGCCCGTCAGTCGTACCGATCCACAGCCGCTCCGGAGCCGCTGTGGGCGAGGGGCCAACCAGCGCTGAAATCGAGTAGAGCATGCCTCGGCTGCCGCTGGCGCCGTAGACCGGCTCGCCGGTCTCCTTATCGTAAATCGTCCCGAACGGCTCCCAAGAATAGCCGGAATCCGTAGTCTTGAAGATTCCGGCGTCGGTAGCAGCAAAGACGGCGCCGGTCATCGGGCTTGTGGCAAAGTTGTTGGCGAACCGGACTTCTTTGGACGTGCGCCATTGCCCGGTTTGGTAATCGTACACGCTGATCCCGCTGACTTCTCCCTGGTAGAATGTCTGTCCCGTTGAGGCCCAAAGATATTCACGGCCACCGGCCGTGGACTGTTTTTTTGCTGCGAGAATCCAGTTGCCGCTGATCCCGGAATTGCCAAAGTGGAACCGGCGCCAGGTGAGGCCGCCGTCCGTACTGTGATTGATGCCGCCGGAAGTCCCGACCCAGACATCCTGCCCGTCCAGCACCACCGAGAATCCCTTCTGGTTTTCAACTTCCGCTCCTTCACTGGAAGAACTCAGACGGATCTCATAATCATCCGGGATAGAATTCGGGCTTAAATATTCCATGTTGTCCATTGGGGTGGGAATCCGTTGCCAGGTGTTACCGTAATCCAGAGAGCGCCGGATACCGCCGCCCCAGGAAGCGATCCAGACGACGGAATCTTCAAACGCCAAATCATACGTCACGTTCAGGATATTGGTAGTAGTCGGCGGATTGAGTAGCACCGATGTATCCCCGTAAGCAACGTACATCGAATCCACATACGTGGTGGTATCCACCGGCTGGGGAATGTACGTCCAGGTGCTGCCGGCATCAAAGGAGCGTGCCAACCCGCCGCCGGTGGAAAGATCCCCCTGAGCGGTGGAGGAATCGAAGACAGTGGCCGTCCAGACCGTGTCTCCACGAACCTGCAGCGCCGATGCACTTCCTCTGGGGAAATTGTCGGTAATATCGTGACGGAATATCTGCCAGGTTTTTCCAAAATCTGTAGACTTGGCAATACCACCTCCGGCGGCTATCCAGAGCGTGGAGTCCGACCCGATGCCGATATCGCCTACGCTGTTACCGGGGAGCCGATCCAGCATATTTTTGTCTTCCAGAGAAAGAGAATTCTCACCCGGAAACAGGGGAGTCGTCATTCCGATTAGCAGCAGTAATAAGAGTAATTTTTTCATTGATTCTCGATATAAATGGTTACATAGGATGTATCTTTGGCGCGGCTATAATCTTCGGCGACAATTCGCATAAACCGCGCTCCGGGCTCCAGCGACGGAGCCGTCCGGACAATTACACTATAGACCGAATCGCCGGCCGTGGCATCGCCGGTCTGCTCGAAATCGCCACGGTTGCTGAGCGGTGTGATGCGGCCCGGACTCTGAAGAGTGTCGCCGTTTACTTCTTTGGCATATTGTTGCAGGTACACCTGTTTAATGTCGTTGATGCCGTTGGAATCCCGAACGGCTGCCCGCACAAGTCCCAACTCAGATACCGCCGCATTGAGCGTTTCAGGCGCCGCGACCTCAAAGATATCCGCGGGATAATTGTACGGCAGGGTGTACGTCTTGATGCGGGACTTGTCAGTGTTCAAGGAATCCCGGACAAACACCTCGAATCTGAATTGCAGGCTGGAATCCGGTGGAAGATACGGCACCAAAAACCCGGCGGGCGTTGCCCCTGAGTACCAGCCGTTAAACGGGATCACGTCATCATGCGTGCCGTCATCATACAGCACCGCTTCAACAGAGGCCGTATCCGCTCCCGGCTGATATCCCTTGAACCAGACACTGTCGATCGGCGCCCCGGTTGCCGGAAGAATTCTCGCCTGGATCCGTAGGATATTCCGCTCAACATTTCTGAAAACCTCCACAGAGTCGATGGCAAGCTCCCGGAACTTGACTTCTGTGGGCAGTTCATCTTCACAAGCGGTAAACAGCAGTAATGCTCCCCACAGAATGACCAGCAGGAATCCGTATCTCCGTTTCACGATATCCTCTGTTCCCTCATAAAACCATTCAACTTCTCAATAATTTGTTTTTTCCTTCTTTTTCCCTGCTACTCTGGCTGTTCATTGTATATCACATGCAGCACTGTTTCGCCTACCACCTTCAGGCTCCGCGGACTGCATTTATCCGGCGTATCCTGTAAAGTGTGCCAGAATCTATGCGATTCGTCGGGATAGTTAAAGTCGATAATGTCTACCGACGGAATCCCGGCGTGCCGGATGAGCATCAGATGGTCGTCCTGGATTGAGACTCCGATGCGATTCCGGAAGGCCGTATATCCCAGCGAATCAGCGGTATCCCAGATCCGGCGGGTGAGATCCGGCGCAAATTTGCGTGAGTATCGTTCCATCGGAAGATGGAGATTCGCGTCGCCTATCATATCCAAAACGATGCCATACCGGTATTCATCGGGATTCTCCAGGTTTTCCGCAAAGTAGCGGGAGCCGACGGCGTATTCCCCGAGATAGCCGGATTTGCCCATATCCTCCGCGTCGAACAGCACAATGGTCACCGGCACCGGCGGCGGATGGTCCCTGAAAATCCGTGCAAATTCCAGGAGAACCGCCACGCCGCTGGCGCCATCGTTAGCGCCAAGGATCGCCTGGTTCCGCTTCGACGGATCCCGTTCCATATCCGCCCACGGTCGGGTATCCCAGTGGGCGCCCAGTAAAATTCGTTTTCCGGATGCCGGACCGAATTCGGCGATAATATTGGTAAAATCATAGCGGGACTCTTCGTAGGGAAACGTGTGGATAAATTGCTGCTCCCGCACCCGATCAGTAAATTTATTGAGGGTCGATACAAAAAAATCTCTGGCGAGATAATGTCCGTCGGTCCCCGGTGCCCGCGGCCCGAGATCGGTCTGAGCCAGCAGATAGTCCCATGCCTGTTGCTCATTGAACTCCGGTACCGGAGTCTCAGCACATACCAGCGCTCCAGTCAGAAAAAATCCGATTGCTGTCAGAAATATGAGTTTACGCATTTAGCCCCGAATCTGGATGTTGACCGTCAAACCAAAGTCGGTAAATTTGGTCGGCTTGCCCTTGGCATTGGTCCGGTTGTTATACCGGTTACCGTACTTATAGTAAATACCGCCGCTGACCTTATCGGTAAAGGAGTAGTCGATTTTCGGCTGCACCTGCCAGCTATAATCTTTGCCGAGTATCTGAAATTCCTGCCCACCGATGCTTTTTTCACTTACCGACCGGCTGTAGTCAAACGTCAGTGAAAAATTGATCCTGTTATCGAGGGTCAGGTCTCTAAGATAGGGCAGCGGCAGCCGCATACCCTGGTTTCGTTGATAGCTGGTGGAAAAGGAGAAGCTCTGTCGATTAGAGATATCGATGGACGGGAGTTCACTGGTAAGATCCGACGCTACCTTTTTGGTCAGCCCAAAGCTGGTTTGCATGGAAATATCATGCTCCAGCGTCATCCGCAATCCCACCAGCGGCTGGAGGTTTTGGGTATAGGAAGCCCCGCGCTGTTCTCCATTCCGGTAATTCGTTTCATACCGGCCGGTGAAACTGTGATCCATGGAGACGCTTTTCGCAAATCCCTGGAAAATTGCCAGGTCTTCCAGTCCGCTCCAGCGCAGACTCCACCCCGGGAATGGCAGGCCGGTGATTTCGTCGTCGCCGAGCTGGTATTCTTCTTTGCCGAACTGTAACAGTACAAAATCATTTTGTCGATTGCTGGTGACCTGTGACGGGGTGAACGTCTTCGATTGCCCCTGGCTAAAACTCAAGGTAGCGCTGATATTCCTGGTGATGTTAATACCGGACCGCAAACTCAGATCCTGGTTGACCGTGATATTACGGTTCCCGGACTGTCCCGCAAAAGCAGAATCCACCATGACGTCCGGATCAACCACAAATCCCAGCCGATACGGTATCCCTGGGGCGTCCACCAAATTGTT
Source organism: Candidatus Neomarinimicrobiota bacterium (assembly GCA_021734025.1). Lineage (NCBI taxonomy): Bacteria > Pseudomonadati > Fidelibacterota > Fidelibacterota bacterium. The sequence continues at coordinate 153,579 of JAIPJS010000005.1, read as the reverse complement.
ATGCCGGCCGGTTCTGCCTTTGTTAAACGTGAAATTTATGGGCTGCAGCTTGTTTAACAGGACATCGGCCATTTCACCCAGAGAACGAGATTCCTCCTCTTCCTCCGCCCCCTCCTCGCTGTCGTCTTCGCCGGGACTTGGCCGCGAACCGGGCCGACCGGCTCCGGATCTGCCTCCGGGGCGTCCGCCGGGCCGTGAGGAGCCCCCGCCGGAGAACGATTCTTTAATCTTTTGCAGATCCAGGGAAAAGTTCACGGACGCCCGCTGAGAGTATCCAACTCCCGCCACATCCACATCCTGGCTCAGGCGTTTATTGTACTGGTAGGACGACTGATACCGAAACGACGGTCGCAGCCAACTGGCCAGCGTCGGATTAAACGTGGAGTTATAACTTTCGTTTACACCGGTGATTTGCCCGGGCTTCAGGAATTTGACCATTTCCCAGCGACGGTCACCACGATAATTGGATGCGTTGGAGTTGATCGTCTTTGAAAATGTAAACGATAAGTTGTCAAACGGGCTGTATCCTGTTCCGAAACTCCGCTGCAGTGTTTGGTTGTACGAGGAGGGCGGATTGGAGCCGGACACCCGGGTTGCCTTGTCGGACCACTGCTCCCGGAGTGAGGCCGAGGCATCAAATTTTGTCGGAAGGTAAAAGAATTTTTTCCCGCTGAGAGCGTCGCCATAAAGGGGGAGCGGTTTCATCCACTTAAAGAGCTCCAGTCCGCTTCCCTTGGGGAATTGCACGTTATAACTCCCCTGCGTTGTGTTGGTCTGCTGTCTAACATACCGGTAGGTAACACCTCGTGAGTAGGATTCGCTAAAGTCGTAACTCAGCTGCACCGCATTTATGGTAAATTTGGGGATCCAATTTTCTGAGCGGCCACTCCGGGAGATGCGCCCACCATACGATCGCTGCAGGGAATAGGATTCTATTTTCCGCATGGTATCCTGCACCGCCGCATCAGTAAGCGTCCGACTCAGGCGCCTGGTTAAAAGATCACTCCCCGGCAGATATTTGGGTACCTGCAACGATTCATTATAACGGCCCCGAAGAGGGATACGCACCCCCCAGGACTCCGGAAGAAATTTATGAGCATTAAAATTCACATTAACGTCGTACGACTCCGTGTTCATGTTATCGCCCCACTGGGTATCAACCTTGTGGAAATCCGCGTCAACGCGGTTTGTGCTAAAGGAGACGGACATCAGATCGGCAAAATCTATGGAGGCCCGCATCCGCATCGCCGTTCCGCCTTCCCGGCGGACGCCGGTTACCCGGAGTTCGTTGAGCCAAATTTCTCCATGATATGCAGGCCAGGACCCCGTGGTTCTGCCGTTACGCAGATTTCGTAAATCTTCACCGGTGAAATTCCGGGCACCCATTTTCATATTGTTAATTTTTCCCAGCGATGGCTCGCCATAGACTACCAACTCATACGGATTTGCAACGGAAGTATCCCGGAATATGATCGTGTTCTTTTCAAAGAAGATTTGTCCGAAAGCCCGGCCCTCACCCGGAGGAAAGGCTGCGCCGTTTTCATACGTCAGGCTATCCGCCGTCTTCAACTGGGTCAAAAAGTCCAGATCCAGTTCCATGGACTGCCAGCCGGGCTGCAACGTTGTCCGGTATTCATAGTAATGCTCATTGTCCCGGGACGATCGGCCAAGGCGGTAGAAAAATTGCAAATGATGATCCCCTGAATTCACAAAGTTATCCCCGTGGATAAACATCTCAATTTTTTTGTAATCCAGCAGCGATAATTCCTGGTTTTGCTTAAAGTCCCTGACAGCAACGCCCTGGTACCACTGGTCGAAGTTCGCCATCTTCATCACCAGCGACTGTTCTTTGGAGGTGATATTATTTACCCGATCCTCGGCGCCTCGGACACCGTTGGGGGAACTGTATTCGGGGTTTTCCTCATTGTTAATAACGGTCACGGAAAAGCTGCTGTCACCCCGGGTGGTATCGGCAAAAACATCCCGGACCTGGCTTTCGATCCATTCGTTCCCAACGATTTCCATACGAGCGATGCTGATGGTATCCTGATTTCCATCCTCATATTCGAAATCCGAGAACCACATCCGGGTAAATTCAATTTCTTCCATGGATGCGCCGGGGTGTGTGCGGCTTTCCACAAAGTCTGTCAATGGTACCCGGTACAGTTTCCAACCGGTCGGTTTGCCCCGGACGCGGGAGTCAAACTCATCCGTATTCGGGAAAACCGTCTGTGAAACGTAATACGGATTATTTACCGTATCCAGCGGGATGGAATAAGAGAAGAACCGGTCTTCCCGGTCCAGGATATTGTTCCGGTTGATGTCCTCCGTATCCGGAAGTCGGCCGTCCTGCTCCTCACCGTTTTCCTGGGTGCCGTTGATAAACCGGTAGTCGTATCGTTTCTCCCCCTGGTCGCTGTAATTATAATTGTCGCCGGCAGGGTCACCCTCCAGTAATCCGTATTTTTCAAATAGCGCCGGATCGCTGAAAATATTTAAAGTGTCTCCCGCATACACTCCAACTTCAGAGGAATCCGTCAGCCCGTCAATTCCAACATCCTCATCTTCATCCAGTATTCCGTTCCGGATTCCGCCGCGCTTTATGTCCTCAGTATTCAATTCTCCGTCGCCATTTACATCTTCGGACACTTTTCCCAGGTCGATATTGATGGTGCCGTCGTCTCCCCGCGCCCAGATTTCAATAAATTTACTTTCGGTCTGATCCCGATAAGAAGAGGGCAGGGAGCGCATGAGGCCGGCCCATACCGAATCGCTGGGCATCGGTTGGCGGTCACCGACTGCTGCCCGGGGATCCAGCACGATATTCAGGATATCGGTCGTGTTATTCTGGGTCCGGACGCTGGTTTCTTTTTCCGGCCAGATATTTCGGGTTGGTATTCCGCCTCTGGGGTTATACCAAAACAGGAAGCCCCGGTCAGAGTCATTATACCCTTCCGGTCGGGAGGCCGTCGTCCAGTTTCGGCGATAAACCGTCATAGTCGTGGTCTTTTTACTCCCCTCGAAATCGTCAATATACGCAACGCCATCGTTGTCAAGACTGGAGTTCTGGGTATTCGGGTTCGGGATCACCTGGGCATATTCCCCCTCCACCTCGAAATTGGACGGGGCGTCTGTCCGGACCAGGGGGAGGAAATCCACAGCCTTGGTTACGAAACCAAAATCCTGGCGATAGCGACCGTTGACATCCCAGACAAAATTCCGGAACGGTTCCTGACCAACCCGGACCTTATCATCAATGGACGATTTGCTGTAGTACATACCCGTTGCGGCGAGAAAGGAGTTGTCGCCGAATTTATATTCCGCCCGGCCCCCGATCACCACCTTTTTATCCAGCTGAAAAATCTCGTTGGTCTCGTACATTATTTCCAGATCTTGCCCAGGTTTCAGCGCGTCCTCCTCCAGCAACGTAATCTGACCCATAAAATAATCGATGGTATAGTCCGTGCCCTTATTCAATTTGTTCCCGTTCAGGCGGACTTCCTCGCTGTTTTCGATAATGTTGAATCCCGGGAGATTGATATTGGAGCTCTGGTTGGAATAGCTCGCTACCATCTTAAAGCTGGACTGCTGGCTCATGGTTGTACTGTTCCGGGATTCATACATCTCGGACTGGGAGAGCGTGGTATCCAGCCTCGGATTATATTCACCCGGCATGGTATCCAGCCCGGCTGCTTTTGCTGCCTTAGCGGCACGGAACGGCTCCAGGTACGGGAAAAAGATTTCTCCGTTCTGCAGGTCAACGATATTTGTAATGTCAATTTTATCATCCGGCACCGGGTTGCCTTCCTGATCGAAGCGATCCAGTCCGAAGACCTGGAGCCAGTCAACCCCGTCTTCGTTCAGGTTATCGTTCCGATCGGTGTAGGTGTCTACAATCTGGAACTCAAAGCCATCTTCGGTCAGATTAACCGTCCCCAGAGAGTAGACGTTTTTCATCATCAGGTTCCACCCGTGGTCCCCGAAATTGGGGTTCTGCGGCCGGATCATTTTTAGCGCAATTGCCGAACTATCGTTGGGATTGACATCAAGCTGCCCGACAGTATCCCCATTCATGGTCGTAAATGCCACAGCCAGTATTTCGGTATCCTGAATATTGGAACTCAGGCGGAGATATCCCAGATCCCGGTCTACTGTGTAATCGGCCCCCTCGGTAAGGAGCTGGAATTCGGCCTCCTGAGCCTCGTCAGACCGATAGGTCTTATCATCCGGCTCGGGCCATGCCTTGGCAGTAATGAGATTTCCGTCCTCCAGAGATGTTCCCACCAAACTCTTATAGACGTCAATTTCATCTATTTGCAAATTCGTGGGAAGGACGGAATGCAGATTGGCATTATCCAATGGATAAAACCGATCCCTGTATTCCTGACCCAGGAAAAAGTATTTATCCTGAATATAATTGTAATCGTAAATTTCAACTTCCTGGCTTGATTCGCCGCCCTCGTACTTCACCTTTTGCTTTTTGCCTTGTTCGATACTGGCAACTGTTACCACATCGATTGGGCCGAGCTTCATATCCGTTCTGATTCCAAAGAGACCTTTACTGTTGGGACTGAAGGTGACCAGCTGAGTCCCTGGCAGTGATAAATTGATATTTCCGGCATCGATTCGCTGGATTATGTCATCCTCGCTCCCGGTGTAATTGATCATCACGTCATTTTCGAACTGAAAATCCCGCTCAGAATTATAGTCAACCAAAACATTAATCCGGTCACCGATGTTCCCTTCGATGTTGAAGTTCTGGCGCTGGTTGAACAAAATGTTGGTATTGGGCTCTGCCTGGATGCTCGTGGTAGTCAAATTTTTATCTTCCCGGAGCGCCCGCGCCTCGATATTGACATTTCCGCTTACCCGCAGGGATACCCGCTGGCCACCGATGTCCGCGCCGATCAGCTCAATGCTTCCGCCACCGGCTCTGCCGGCCGGCTGCAGACTTTCGGTGAGCGCCTCACGCAGTAACAGCCGCCGATTCTGTTCCCGCTTCAATTCGTAGTAGTTATCCAGCGACATTCGGATAGGGATTGTGACGTCCTGACCATGGTACTGCTGCGAGATGATAAGCTGGTGCCCGGTCGAATCAGTCGACTCCACACGCCGGTACCCAGAAATAAGGGGCAAGGGAAAGGGAACCGGCGGTGGCAGGGTAGAGTCCCGGTCCGCCAGACTCAATCCGCGTTTCGGTGCTTCGAACAGCGAGGGCTGTTTAATAGGGGGGGCGGGCATTGGAATCGACGCCGTAAAAATAGAGTCGTCGACCGCGGTCGTGGTATCCGGTTGTTCCTTCGTCTGGGCGTACAGATCTGCCGGGGTGCCCGACCAAACAGATACACCGCCTAAGATGAGTATTACTACTCGGAGGAAAATTGTTACCGTATACTTCTTGATATTTACGCCTGTTCTCTTTCTACTGCTCAGTTCTGTCCGATAACAACTTTCGTCGCGAGTCCTCCTTGACGTTGGGATTAAGAGAGAATATTGTGCTGTTGAAGTGTGAGATACAAATTCCGGAGTGCGCGTCCCCGGTGGGAAATAGCATTTTTGGCCTTTCCATTCATTTCACCAAATGTTTGCTTTGTCTCCAGTGCTTCAAAAACAGAATCGTATCCAAAGCCACCGTCACCTCGGGGCTCCTCCGTAATTATTCCTTCGACGGTTCCCTCACCACTCAAATCCTGTTGTCCGTCAAAAAACACGGCCACCGTTCGGAAGCGGGCGGAACGATTCTTTCGAGGTACTGATCGTAATTCCCGAAGCAATTTTTGTACATTATCTTCATACGTAGCATCTTCGCCTGCATATCGGGCAGAAAAAACCCCGGGGGCGCCGTCCAGGTAATCAACCTCCAACCCGGTATCATCCGACAGCACCGGAACCCCGAGCGATTTATAGATAACACGCGCCTTCTTCAATGCGTTTTCGTACAGTGTGTTCCCGTCTTCTACAACGGCGGGCGTATTCTCAAACTCCGCTAGCGTTTTAATCCGGAGACCAGGGCGGGCCATAATCTCTCTAATCTCCGCCACCTTATCCTGATTCCCGGAAGCGATAATGATAGTACTAACCATTAGACCTCTGGCTTAATATTCTTCCGTTGCACCCTGCAGTTCCACGTGGACCATCATGTCCACCGCAATATTTCCGCCGGATATGACCTTGGTTTGCACACCAATAGGCTCTTCCACCACCGCGAGAATATCCGTCAGCCCCTCCACCCAATCCGGGATGTGATACGGAGCGATCACCTCGAGCTGGACTTCATCCTCAATAAATATTAAGTCCCCGGCCTGCAGCGTATCCAGAGCAACCCACTCTACTGTGAGATGTTCCCCGAAATCACCGGAGTCGTAATCCAGGTCGTTTTCCTGACATTCGATATACACTTCATTTTCCACCAGATTAATCACACCCCCGGCGGTGTCCGCCTGCAACATACCAACGCCGTGACTCACTTCTGCAAAGTTGATTGTCTCCGGCGATCCGGGTTGTGTCATCCCCCGGTGTACCCCTACTAATTGTCCCATTGACGCCTCATTTACACCAATTTTCGCTTTGCAATTGCGGCGTAGTATAGTAAGAATACGCCATCAATACAAGAGAGAACTCCCGAGCTGATATTATGGGCCGGAAGGCTGTACTAACTTGGGTTCCAGGTATAATGAAGTTTGAGTGTATCACAAAAAAAACCGTACTCGGTTATCCAAGTTTTTCAATGAGATCAACGACCCGATGCGAGTATCCGGTTTCATTATCGTACCAGGCGGAGACTTTGATAAAATTCGGGCGCAACACACGGGTCAGCTGAGCGTCATAAATGGCCGAATACGTACTCCCTTTAATATCAACGCTGACCAACGGCTCATTCGTATAATGCAACAAGCCCTTCAGATTGCTTTCCGACGCCGTTTTCATCGCCACATTTATATCATGGATGGTGGCTTCATTCCGTAATTGCAATGATAAATCAACAATAGAACCATCGGAGACCGGTACCCGGTAGGACATGGCGTCTATCTTGCCTTCCAGTTCCGGGAGAACCCGTTCAATGGTATATCCGGCATGGGTGGTCGTCGGAATAATCGACAGTGCAGCAGAACGGGCCCGGCGCATATCCTCATGTGGATAATCCAGCAGGCTTTGATCCAGGGTATAGGCGTGAATCGTCGTGAGATACCCGTATTCTATCCCGAAGTGCTCATGAATCACCTTGCACAGGATCGCTGAAGAATTTGTGGTTCCGGACGCATTCAGAATAATCTGCTCATCGCCAGCCAAATCATGATGGTTGACGCCGTAGACAACCGTCGCATCCGCAGGCTCTTCAGACGGAACAGTTGAAAGGATCTTTTTGGCGCCCGCGTGTAAATGTTTCTCCAGTTCCTTCCGGGGGCGCTTTTTCCCGGTGGACTCTACCAATACATCGACATCCAGGTCCGCCCAGGGAAGATCTTTCTCCTCCCGGACATTCATGATTTTGACGGCATCGCCATCAACGACTAGCTTATCGTCCTTGACCTCCACCTTCTTTGGAAACCTGCCATGGATAGAGTCATGTTTCAGCACTGTGGCCAGCATCTCCGGGTCGGCAATATCATTTATCGCCACAAATTCCACATCGGCATCCAGTGAATGGGCCGCCCGATAAACGGATCGCCCGATCCGCCCAAACCCGTTTATTGCAACTCGTACCGCCAATTGAACCTCCTGTATTCTGTCAAGTCTTTACCCCACCGAATCGAATGGAAAAAAGTAGATCAAAAAGGTGCCTATTGCAAGCCGATAACAACGCGAACAGATGGGGGTCGGAAAAGAGAAAAAACGGTATAGGGTTATAGGATATAAGGGGGTATAGGGGAATAAGAGGGAGAAGGGAAAATGGAGGAGAGGGAAAAGAAATAAAAAAACTGCGTAGTAAATATGAAGAATGAAAAAATTGAATTTCCAGCACCAAGCCCCGCAGGGGTGGTTGCTTTCAGCCCTCCAAATCATTGGAAGAGATGCTGTGGTTATTGTCGCCTCGTAATAAGATTACGAGGCTAGCCTTTGAATCTCATTCAAAGGCGGAATCGGAAAAATCCTGTCATGAACCCGTCAAAGGCCGGGCCACTGACGGGCCTGGTCGAATGAGCGGGAACTACCAACGACATGAAAGCTCTAAACCATAGACCGGGGACACCCGACTCAAGGCAGACGACGGTTTCAACTATAACACATAAACACCCGAACACTCTGACACTGCTTTTTAACACTGTCTTTAACTATCCCCTTTTTATTATATTGCCGTCGGAAATGAGATGCTACTCCTATGAAGATTTTTCTGAGATTGTCACCCCGGAAGGAATCTCTATGAGGAAGGGGGCTTTCTCAGGGCCAAATGCTTTTAATGCATAGGCAAACGAACATTTTAGCCCACTAACAGTACGAAAGCGCATGGATCTTTTTTCAACAAACGAAAATTCAGAGCGGCCGCTCCCCCCGCTCGCGGAACGGTTGCGCCCTGAAACCCTCGACGAATTTGTCGGCCAGGAAGATCTGGTCGCCGAGGGGAAGATTCTGGCTAACGCCATCCGGAGCCGGCAGCTCTTCTCCATGATCTTCTGGGGGCCTCCCGGCACCGGCAAAACTACTCTGGCCAAGATCTGCGCCAACGCGGTGGATGCGAAATTCTTTCAGCTCAGTGCGGTTTCCTCCGGCGTCAAAGATGTGCGCAAAATAATCGAAAAGGCTGAACTCCTCCAGCAAAAGCAGACCCGCACCATCCTGTTCATCGATGAAATCCATCGCTTTAACAAGGCTCAGCAGGATGCCCTGCTGCATGCCGTGGAAGATGGCTCAATTGTACTTATAGGCGCCACAACGGAAAATCCGAGTTTCGAAGTAATTTCCCCGCTGCTCTCGCGGTGCCGCGTGCTCCGGCTGCATCCGCTGAAGCAGGACCATCTCAAGAGAATCCTGGAACGGGCGCTGAAACAAGACGTCGTCCTCCGGCAGGTTAACCTGTCGCTGTCGGAAGAGGCGGAGGATCTACTCCTGGATAGCGCCGCCGGTGACGGCCGGCGACTGCTGAACGTGCTGGAAATTGCGCTTCAGCAGCAGCGCGACGACCAGGTCGATCAGGAATCGCTGGAAATCGCAGAGGATGACATCCGGGAGGCTCTCCAGCACCGAACGCAGCTCTACGATAAAAAAGGCGACTACCACTACGATACCATCTCTGCATTCATCAAAAGCATCCGGGGAAGCGACCCGGATGCCGCTATCTACTGGCTGGCGGTGATGCTGGAGGGCGGGGAAGACCCCAAGTTCATCGCCCGGCGCTTGATCATCAGCGCCTCCGAAGATATAGGTAACGCCGATCCGTACGGAATTACGCTGGCCACATCGACATTCACCGCCATCGATTACGTAGGGATGCCGGAGGCTGCGATCATTCTGGCGCAGGCTACAACGTACCTGGCCAGTACGCCCAAAAGCAACGAATCGTATATGGCTATTAACCGCGCTATGAGTCACGTCCGGAACCACGGCGCCGGATCAGTGCCGCTGCATATCCGGAACGCTCCGACTGACCTGATGAAGTCCGAGGGATACCACGAAGGGTACGACTACCCGCACGATCACCAGGAGCACTTCACCGAGCAACAGTACCTCCCGGACGAGGAAAAAAACGCTGCTTTTTATCATCCGTCATCTCTTGGGAGGGAGAAGTACTTCCGGGAGCGGCTCAGCCGCTTTTGGTCTAACCGATACCAGTTCGACGAGTCCGACTAATGCGAACTTCCGCAGCTCTTCACATCGCTGGGATAGTAATTTTTTCTCTGATCGCAGGGATTATGCTGCCCGACCAATCCCCGGCACAGGACCGGCTGGAGTTAATCCATGCGGACGAGCTGCGGAACACCCAGGAGAATGGAAAAAACATTCAAATCCTCGATGGCGCTGTGCAATTTCGGCGCGGGGAATATGATATGTTCTGCGACCATGCCGTCCGGTATGAGGCGACGGATGTTTCCATCTTCACCGGGAACGTCCGGGTCTTCGGGGCACAAGACACGCTCACGTCGGATACGCTCACTCTCTACAACACACGTAATTTACTATTCGCAGAAGGTAACGCCCACCTGAGATCCGGGAACCGGTCGCTGCACGGTAATCGCATCCGATACTTCACCGAAAAGGACGTGGCAAGCGCCGCAGGAAACGTAACCTTGCAGGAGGAGGGTCAGCGGGTGACAGCGGATTCCGTCTGGTACAACGAGGCGACGAGGGATGCGGAAATTTACGGGAGTTCGGAATCGCCGGCCTCAGTGTATGATCCCTCCCGGCAGATCCGGATTACCGGGCCGGTTATTACCCAAAACCTGCGGACAGAGTCGCTGAAAGCCATCCGGCGGCCAATCCTGACCAAGTTGGACTCGACAGGGCAGGACGTAGTCCGGATTATCGGAAATACCATAACCGGGAATCCGGACAGCGGGAGTTATGTGGCGCAGGAGCAAGTGGTGATTACCCGTGACTCTATGCGGGCGGAAACAGAACTGGCCACCTTCCGCGAGGAGCAGGAGGAGGCGGTGCTGGAACAGTCGCCGGTGGTATTTTACACGGAGAACACCATCCGTGGCGAAACCATTCATTTGTACTTCCACGATGACAAGGTTCGGCAGGTGTATATTCCCAGTGATGCAGAAGTCCGCTCCGTTTCCAAAGGGTATGTGAACCGCCGGATTAGCGTGACAGCGGATACGACCGACACGCTCGCTGCTCCGACCGATTCCGTTCGGACGGTCAGAGACACTATCAGTCAAGAAAACGTGATCCGGGGTACTCAGCTGCGGATGTGGCTGGAGGATAACAAGATTCGGCGGACCCGGGTGTCCGGTATGGCCACCAGTACCTATCATGTGTTTGACGACTCGGTGTACCAAGGCATCAACGAGACCAGCGGCGATACGATTATCCTGAGTTTTTCATCCCTGGGCGATTCGCTCCAACAAATTGACGTCATTGGAGGCACCAGAGGCACGTTCAAGCCGCACCGGTCGAATACTTCTGTCGATACCACAATTTATTACGAAGCCGATCACATCGTCTTCCAGGTACCGGAGCGGATCACCAATCTCAAGTACGAGGCGGACGCCCGGTATCAGGGCATGGAGCTGGAGGCCGGTCTCATCGACGTCTTTTGGAACCGTAATCTGCTCATTGCCACGCCGCTGCCGGATTCCGTCGATGCGGAACGGTACCAGCGGAATGTGCCGCTGTTCACCCAGCGGGGACAGGAGCCAATGTCCGGCGACACGCTCATGTATAACATCAAAACTCAGCGCGGCCGCGTGATCCAGGGTCAGACGAAATTCGAGGACGGCTTTTATACCGGCAAGAAAATCATGAAACGGGGCGAGAAGACGCTCTACGTCAACTCCGGCATCTACACGACTTGTGACCTGGACTGGCCGCACTATCATTTCCAAAGCGACAGAATGAAAATGATTGTCCAGGACCTGGTGGTGGCGCGGCCAATTGTAATGTATATCCACGATGTCCCGGTATTTGGGCTGCCATTTGCTGTGTTTCCTCAAAAGTCCGGGCGGCGAAACTCCGGGTACATCCTGCCGACCTGGGGCGAGAGCAGCCGATCCGGGCGGTACCTGAAAGGCCTTGGCTTCTATTGGGCGCCCAGCGATTACTGGGACTACCGGGTCCAGCTCGACTTCTGGGAAAAGCGCGGAATTTCGGTCCGTCAACGATTGCGATACAATAAACGTTACTCCTTCAATGGAAATATTGGCTTTAATTATGATAAGGAAATTTTCCGTGCAGCACGAACGGAGAACTACCAGATTAGCGTCACGCATAATCAGACAATTGATCCCACCATGGATCTCCGGGTGAATGGCCGGTACGTGAGCAGCAGCCAGTTTCTCCGGGAAACCTCGTTGGATCGTCAGGATCGTCTCCGGCAGCAGATCGTCTCCAACGCGACGCTCAACAAACGGTGGGAGGGCACCAAGAACTCCATGTCGGTGAACCTGCAGCGAACGGAGAATTTGCAGAACGGAAACATCACCGAAACATTACCGCAGTTATCGTTTCGCCGGGGAACAGATAAGCTACTCAAGGCGCCGGCACTCGCCAATTATGAGACCAAGAACAAGTGGTTCTATAATATTAATTATTCCTACAACTCCAACTTCCGGAACCGCCACGAGCACCGACTGATTACTGGTTCCACCTATATCGATCCCTATGGTCGGCAGATTGATCTCGGAGCCGATTCCACGTATATCGACGAGTACCAGCGGGGCGTTCAGCATAGTTTAAGTTTCAGTAATCCCCGGAAAATCCTGAGTTATTTTAGCTTCAATCCCAGTCTCAATGTTAGCGAAGACTGGGTACCGGCCTATCGGGAGCCGGTAGTCGTCAATGATACCGTCCAGGTCGATTCTTCCGGCAATGTTCAGTTTCGGAAAATTACCCAATTCCGGGCCCGCCATACCTACAACTTTTCCTTTGGCACTTCCACCAAACTGTACGGCCTGTTTCAGATACCATTCGGGCCGGTGACCGCCGTCAGGCATGTAATGACGCCAAACGTCAGCTATAATATCGGCCCGGATTTTTCCGACCGGTTTTACGACTATTACTTCTATGGTACCATGCCGGATAGCAGTGTACGCAAGTTTGACCGGTTCAGGGGGACGGCAGTCGGCGGTACCCGTGCCAGTGAGCGCCAAAGCCTGTCTATAAGTCTCCGGAACGTGTTCCAGGCCAAATATCTGTCCGGCGGGTCGCGCTCGGATACGGCCGCCACCGAGAACAAGGTTGACTTCCTGACCTGGAATATCAGTACCGGATACAACTTCGTAGCCGAGGAAAAACCGTGGAATCAGATCTCCAGCAGCTTGCGCGCATCGCTGGGACGCAAACTGTCGTTGGACGTCTCCATGCGGCACGACCCGTATCAATACGATTCCAATGAACTGGCGGCCTTTCCGCGCATGACCAACCTGAGCCTCTCCACCGGATTCAATTTATCCGGACGGAGCTTCAAACAGGTTACGGCGCAGGACTCAGCCGCTATCGATACCGCAATGACCGATACGACAGGTTTGGGAGCATTTTCGGCACAGAACCAAATGAGCGACGCGATGATTCCGTCGGCCAGTCAGTCCTTCGGCACCGGCAGCAACCAATTCTGGAGCGTGCGGCTGAGTTTCCGGTATTCAATTAACAAAAATAATCCAAACGTGGAACCGGAGCCGACATTCTGGATGAACACCAATACCGAGCTGAATCTCTCCAAAAATTGGTCAGTCTCTGTAAGTTCCCGGTTTGATATGGCCAAGCGGGAGTTGGTAAGTACGGATTTCACTATCCGCCGGGATCTCCACTGTTGGGAGATGTACTTTACCTGGACACCCACCGGCTACGGCAGAGGGTATTATTTGAAAATCAACGTGAAGTCGCCGAGTTTGCAGGATGTGAAGGTGGAATCCCGCGGCGGCCGGAGCAATCGTTACGGATATTAAACGGAAGGAAATCGGCATGACAAATCTGACACTGGTTGAGCACCCCTTGATCTCTCACTGGATTACGGTACTTCGGAACAAGCAGACCCGACCGGCCGACTTCCGTCGCGCCATGGCAAACGTCACGCGCCACCTCTTTTTTCATGCCACGGAAGATCTGCCGGCGACAGATGTCACTGTAGAAACACCGCTGGCGTCGACCGGCGGTCAACTCATCGACACCGAGATCGTGCTGGTGCCGATTCTCCGCGCAGGCCAGGGAATGGTAGATCCGATCCTGGAAACGGTGCCGGACGCACTGGTCGGGTATCTCGGCATGTACCGGGACGAGGAGAGTCTGGATCCGGTGTCGTACTACTTCCGGCTCCCGGATATCTCGGATGACTCTCACATTTTCGTCATCGATCCCATGCTGGCCACCGGCGGGAGTTCCTCGCTGGCGCTCACGCATGTCAAGAAACAGACCGACTCGACCAACGTTACCTTCCTTTGTATCATCGCCGCGCCGGAGGGGGTAGAGCGGTTGAACGATGAACACCCGGATATTCACATCTATACCTCGGCGCTAGACGAAAAGCTGAATGACGACGCCTTTATCGTTCCCGGCCTGGGCGATGCCGGCGACCGGCAGTATAATACGTTGTGATTATGAGAATTTAATGGACGCTCACCTTGCAATGAGATTGCAAGGCTCCAGCGGACAGCCACTTAAAGTGCCGTTCGCGGTTGATAAAAAAATACCGCCAATGTCCCTGAGAGGGAACAAAGGTGGTATTGATGCAGGAGATCCCTCCGGAAGACTACCCTATCTCTGACTAAAATCCTGAGTATTCGCGAACTATCCGAATGCCTATCCTTGGCTATTTTTTAATTTTAACACACTTTTTTATTGCCCTTTTGTCTTGACACAAAAGGGCGAAAAAGTCAAGGCTGCCAATTCAATTTCGGTATCGGTTCCAATCGTTTCCGAGGCAAAACCAGAAACTCACTCCGCTCAAACAACTGGTTTTGCCTTCCTCCACCGATTGACCGCTAGATCGAAATTGAATTGGAGGCCTAAACGAAAACTAAAAATATGATTTCGAGTTCTATAGCCATTGTGGTGTAATTCCGGTAATTGACCCTTTCAGGGGTCGCTGAGCCTGAAAGGGTCTGCGGGGAGAGAGAAACGGGAAGTCCGGAATATAACCCTTACCTCCAACAAAAGGAATCTCAACCATATCTGATACATCAGTTCGCATCATCCACTGCGAGGTGGAGATCAACGTTCCCACAGTAGATGTCTGGCGCGCCTGGGAAGATATTTTATTGCACAGATTGAAGTATCGTTTTGAGCACGGGCCTATGGGTTGGGACAATCCGCCGGAGCTCTAAATCAACTCTCCAGCGGACGGCCGCTTAAAGCGCCGTTCGCGGTCGATAAAAAAATACCACCGTCGTCCCTGAAAGGGAACAACGACGGTAAGCATCTTTGTTAATCAATTAATCCGAAATTTACTCAGCCAGAATCCGATACACCTCTTCCGGACTTTCAGCGTCTAGTAGCTGCTCCCGGACGTCCTGATCTTCCAATTTCTTTACGATCTCGGCCATCACGTACAGGTGCGGGGCTCCGCCATCTTTGGGACTGACCATCAGCGGGATAAAAATTGCCGGCTCGCCGTCGCGGGACTCAAACTCCAGCCCCTCACGGACGATACCGAACGCCATCGCAACACTGTCCACCGCAGACGATCGCGCATGTGGATAGGCGATGCCGTCACCCAATCCGGTGGAGAGGCTCTGCTCCCGGGTCTGCACATCATGAAGCACGATCTCCCGATCCTGGATGACACCGGCATCCGCCATGGCCTCAACCAAACTGGCGATCGCATCATCTTTGGTAGCGGGATGCCAGTCGATCAGTATCGTTTCGGGCTGTAAAAGGGATTCTAAATCCATAGGGGAAAAAGCTACAGCCTTCCCGGTTACTTTGCAACGGAAATGGTGAATGACCTTTGTTCTTATGGTGACTTTTCATAATTTTCGGTCAATCAATACGGGAGTGGCGAAAGGAGCCGATTATGAAATATTGTCACAGTTGTCGATACGAATTTAAGGATGAAGTGGACGAATGTCCGGATTGCGGCGTTGAGCTAAGCACCGAACCGCCGGCGCCGGATAAATACAAGGAAGTGGAATGGGTGGAGCTGTATCAGGTCAACGGCACTATGTACGCGGAAATGATAAAAGAAGTCCTGGATAACGCGGAAATCCCGAACTATCTCTCCTTCGATTTCATGAGCAGCGCGTATTTGCTTCGGGGCGCAAACCTGGTGGGGACCAGCGGAAAGCTGTTTGTACCCAAAGATTTCAAAGACGAGGCGCTGGACGTGATCGAACCGATGATCAATGAGGAAGGCGGGGACACAGCCGAATCATGAGTCAGCACATTACCAGCGTCAAAGGCACTAATGATATTCTCCCGGAGGAGTCGCCCAAATGGCGGTACATTGAAAACACAATTCACAAAATCTCCGAGGAATATAATTACAGAGAAGTCCGCACACCGGTGTTCGAGGAGACCCAACTCTTCGCCCGGGGGGTCGGCGAATACACCGATATTGTCACCAAAGAGATGTACACCTTTCTGGACAAGGGCGAAAACAGCCTCACCCTGAAGCCGGAACTCACCGCCCCGATCATCCGCTCCTACATTCAGCATCATTATGATCAGACGTATCCGCTGAGCAAAATTTACTATCTCACGCCGCTCTTCCGGCAGGAGCGCCCCCAGGCGGGACGACAGCGCCAGTTTCACCAGTACGGCATCGAAGCCATCGGCTCGGAATATCCGGAAACAGATGTAGAAGTAATTGCATTTGCCATGGATGTGTATCGGCGATTGGGTCTCACCGCGGAAGCCGGACACCTGGAACTTCGGCTGAACAGCATCGGCGACAGCGCGTGCCGGCCGGATTACCTGGAAGCGTTGCGAACCGAACTGGAACCCCACCGGTCGGATCTCTGCAAAACGTGTCAGGAGCGATTCGAGTCCAATACGCTGAGACTTTTCGATTGTAAAAATGAATCCTGCCAGGGAATTCTGGACGCGCATGCCCCGAAAATCACCGACCATCTCTGCGATGAGTGCCATGAACACTTCGGCACGGTGACGGAATTGCTGGATGAGTTGGAAATTCCCTATATGCTCGACCATAAACTCGTCCGCGGACTGGATTACTACACCCGCACAACCTTTGAGATCACCAGCGATCTGCTGGGCGCGCAGGATGCGCTGTGCGGCGGCGGTCGCTACGACAAATTGGTTGAAGAACTCGGCGGAAATTCGACGCCGGCCGTGGGATTTGCTGCGGGTATCGAACGACTGATCATGGCGCTGGAATCCGAAGGTCTTTTCCCGGATTTCACCGACTCCATCGACCTGTTTATCGTGCTGGTGGGCGACTCAGTCAGAAATCGTGCGTATAAAATATTACAAAGACTCCGTGAGCAGGGCGTCCACTGTGATATGGATTTTCTCCGGCGGAGCGTCAAAGCTCAGTTCCGCGAGGCCAATCGCCAAAATGCGGACTACACCATTGTCCTCGGCGAAAACGAGCTGGAAGCCGGCGAGGCGACGATAAAGAACATGGATACGGGCGAGGAACAGATGGTGTCGTTTGACGGATTAGGAGGCTTCTTCAAACGCAACTTGTAACTCAAAAAGTTCACCGCAGAGACGCAGAGATCGCAAAGCCCATCCACCCTCAAAATAACAGTTTTAAATATTCGAAGGTATCCACATCAAAGCTACCTGATTCCCGTTTTATTATAAATATCCACAACATAATTTTACTTGAACACATAAACACCCGAACACTATAACACTGTCTTTATGGGATTATCCAACCGTCAGCTAAAACACCTCTCTTCCCTGAGCCGGAAGAAATTTCGCCGGGAGCACGGGCAGTGCGTCATCGAAGGTGTGCGGCTCTGTGAGGAGATACTCCGCTCGGACTGGCCACTCCGGGAGATGTACTATACCGGGGATTTTGCCGAACGGGATGACTCGGAAGTACTGTTCGGCGTTGCCGGGGAAAAACACCTCAACCCGACGGAGATTTCCAGTCACGAGATGCAAAAGATCACCAACACCGAGCACCCGCAGGGTGTGGCGGTATTAGCGGATATTCCGGACCGCCCGGACTTTGAGCCGGAACCGGACTGGCACCCGGAAATACTCCTGTTGGATGGTATCAGTGATCCCGGAAATTTTGGCACGCTGCTTCGTTCCGCAGACTGGTTCGGGGTGCGGGAAATCCTTGCCGGGCCTGGCAGCGTGGAGTGGACAAACCCTAAGGTAATGCGCGCGTCTATGGGCGCGGTGTTCCGGGTAACAGTTTTGGAAATCAATGACTGGTTTCCCGTCCTTGCACAACTGCGTAACACATCCTATTCAATTTTTACCGCTGATATGGATGGGGTTGGAGTCAATCAAATCTCCCGTGAGGAATTGCACCAACCCTGGGCGTTGGTGCTGGGCAACGAGGCCCACGGCGTTTCTGTATCGCTGGGACAATCAGCGAACAAAAAACTTACCATACCCGGTGATGGTCCGGCTGACTCACTGAACGTGGCCATGGCGGGGACGGTGTTACTTTACGCGTTGACAGCGATTGAAACTTGAAACGCGAGACGTCATTGAATTGGGCTTGATTAGACCTAATAAATACGTATTGCGTAGAGACGCCATTTCTGTCGGTGACCGCTATCAGCGTCGCCGACAGTGGAGAAAAACTATCGATTCAATTATTAATGTACCATTTACCTCGCAATAAAATTGCGCGGCTTGCTCCAATAGCCTTGGAATCTTATTCCAAGGCGTCACAACAGATTGAGATTCAAGATACACAATACGCAGTACGAAATACTGACCCTAGAAACCTCTGAGAACTGACGGTATGAACGACTCCATTAAGCCAAAAAATGATTCCGGCTCCGATGCTCCCCGCTTCCCGAAGCGCTGGCCAACGATTGGTATCGTGTTTCTCAGCATCCTGCTGCCGTACTTTTTTGCGGCGTTCTTTATTCAGCCGGAGGATGGAGTTATACCGCAAAGTGCCCGGATTTACATCTTCATCGGGGAAATTTTTATTCTACTGCCGAGCGCTTATTACGTCCTCCGAAATAATTATAATCCGCGGTTTCTCTACCGGCTGCGCACGGTTACCTGGACGGTGTTTCTCTGGGCGGCGATTATTGGTCTCAGTATTTCTGTGCTGGGCGACGAATTCGATCGCGTGATTTCCATGTTTATCGAGCCGCCAGCGTGGCTGGACGAATCGCTGATGTTCTTCGAGATAAATTCATTCGGCGAGTTTCTCCTCATTGTCGGGGCGCTGGTTGTCATTACGCCTATCGCCGAAGAGTTGCTGTTCCGGGGATTCCTCCAGACTACGCTGGAGCATCGGATTCGCGACGTTACCAAAGCAATCCTGACCACGGCGCTGGCGTTTGCGCTTCTGCACATGAACACCTGGTGGATCCTGCAACTCTATGTGTTTGGCGTTGTATTGTCATATCTGTCCTGGCGATCCCAGAGTGTACTGCCCGGCATTGCGGCACATATGAGTATCAACGGATTATCGCTGTTATTCTCCAACCTCGATCCCAACGGATTGGGCTGGTACCAAATGGGAAATCACGTCTCGCCGGTCTGGATTGGGTTGGCCATCGCCGGCACCTATTACGGATTTCAGCGAATCAACCGGGAGTTTCCACTGGAAGATCGACAGTCCGACACCATCTTTCCGAAAGACAATTTAGCCGAGTCGGATCATCCTTCCCTGCCTCCGGAGAATTAATTTTCCCGCGGACGGAATCGGGCACCCCAATCCTTCTCTGGGATACGAAATTTTCTCTATAGAAAGGCGGTTTTTTTTGGCATATTACATAATTGCGATAATATCTTAGAAAAACGACGGGAGTCATGCTTACGCAAGAGATCAACATATTGCTGGACACGTTGCGTCGGCTGAATCGGCGGAATGCTCACGCCAACCTTAAGAAAATTCTCCATAAGACTCACGCCGCCGATTTGGCCACCATTTTTCGTTACCTCACCGAGCCGGAACGACGGGAAATTTTCCCACTGATCTCCGACCGGAATCACGCGGCGGAAGTCCTGAGTGAAATGGACGATTCGCTCCGGGTGGAACTGATTAACCAGCTGACCCGCGAACAGGTTATTGAGCTGTTTTCCGAGATGGCCACGGATGATCTGGCGGACGTGCTCGGCTTGCTCCCGGACGATCTCTCCGGCGAAATCGTCCAGCTTATGGAGCCGGAGAGCGCCATCGACCTGGAAGCTATCATGGGCTACCCGGAGGATACCGCCGGCGGTATCATGATTCCGGAGGCGTTTTCGCTGAACGAGGATACCACCGCGTCAGAAGCTATCGAGGTGCTCCAGCAGTCCGAAAACAGCGAAATGGTTTTCTACGTCTATGTGGTGGATGACGACAATCATCTAAAAGGCGTGTGCTCGCTGAGGCAGCTACTGATGGTTAGCCCAAAGAAGGCGCTGAAAGATTTTATGATCACCCAGGTGGTCAGCGTGCTCCCGGAAACGGATCAGGAGGAGGTCGCCCGGCTGGTGGGCCGCTACAATATCCTGGCGCTGCCGGTGGTGGACGATGAAAACCATTTGCTGGGCATTGTAACCGTCGACGACATCATCGACGTTATCCGGGAAGAGGCCACCGAGGACTTTCTCCAGATGGCCGGCGCCGGCCGGGATCGGGAAATTTTGCTGAAGAGCACCTATGAGGAATCCAAGCTCCGCTTCCCGTGGCTTTTCGCCACCTGGATCGGCGGGATAGTGGCCTCGATGATCGTCAGTTCCTTTGGCGATCTCCTACAACGAGTCGTCGCCCTGGCTGCCTTCATGCCGATTATCGCCGGAATGGGCGGGAATATCGGCACCCAGTCCGCCACCATTGTCATCCGAGGGCTGGCGACCGGTCGGGTCAACATCCGGGAAGCGGGACACGTGATCTTCAAAGAATTACGTGTCGGTTTAATCCTTGGAATTACCTACGGCATTGCGCTGGCAATCCTGGTAAAAATAATCTATACCTCCTCCGGAATAATGGTCGGGGTAGTGGTGGGGCTCGGAATCTGCGCCGTCATGATCCTGGCAGCGCTCATGGGAGCATTTGCGCCGATTGTTCTGAATAAACTCAACGTGGATCCTGCCATTGCTACAGGGCCGTTCGTAACAACTTCCATCGATATCCTCGGCCTGTTAATCTATTTTTCAATCGCCATGGCACTCCTGTAAAATCCATTGACCGTTTCCTTTCTTGTAATAATACTGTTTTGGCTTCCGGTGCTGCTGTACAGCGCCAGTTCGCTTTTTTTCTATGTGGGACTCCATCGCCGTCAAGCCGGCTCCAACAAAAAGAAACACTTCATCTCCGTTATCATCGCCGCCCGGAACGAGGAAGAGAACATCCCGGCGCTCCTGGACAGCCTGATAAAGCAGGAATATCCTTCGGATCGCTATGAAGTCATCGTTGTGGATGACAAATCCACCGACTCCACGGCAGAAACCGTGAAAGAATATTCCCAGCGAAGTGAGGAGCTGCGGCTGCTCCGGGTGGAGGAAACACCGGACAACTATTCACCTAAGAAATACGCTCTGACTGTCGGGATCAAAGAGGCCCGCGGCGATATTATCCTCACCGTTGATGCCGATTGCATCGTCCGGCCCACCTGGGTTGGCACGATGAATTCCTATTTTACCGAGGATGTCGGAATGGTGGTCGGTTACTCCGGCGTCAGTGTCACCGACCGGCGATCCTGGCTGCAAAAGTGGCAAGCGTTCGACTTCCTGGCGCTGATGGCCGCCAACGAAGGCGCCCTGAATCACGGTATTCCACTGGCGTCATCCGGACAGAATCTGGGATTCCGGAAGTCCGCATTCCAGGAGGTCGGCGGGTATGATTCTATTGCCGAGCGCGCCACCGGCGATGATGTCTTGCTCCTCCAGCTTATCCGGCGGAAGACCGAATTCGAGATCGTCTTCG
This sequence comes from Candidatus Neomarinimicrobiota bacterium, assembly GCA_021734025.1. Taxonomy (NCBI): domain Bacteria; kingdom Pseudomonadati; phylum Fidelibacterota; species Fidelibacterota bacterium. The sequence goes on along the minus strand of JAIPJS010000005.1, from coordinate 131,963 downwards.
CCGGCACTCCGGAGGCCTATAACAACACCTCACCGGAACTGACGCTAAAGGATCTCCTCCATCAGCGTATTCGCTGGGCCTCCGACGCTCCAATTCAGCTCTGGATGGACCCGGCATTTTTCGCATATCTCGTGGCCGTCTTCTCGATGTATGTCGTCTTTATCGGTGGGATTCTTTACGCTCTGTTCAACCCGGGATTCTGGATAATTGTCGGCGCCGGATATCTTGTGAAAGCACTTAGCGAGTTCGTACTACTCAACTACGCAACGCAAATCTATGCCCGCCGGGATCTGATGGGCCAGTTCCCGGTCTGGACCCTGCTGCAGATTCCGTACATCATCGTGACTGGTCTCGGCGGCGTATTTTTCAACTACTCCTGGAAGGGCCGGACCCGGAAAGAGGTGAAACAGATTGGGGAAAAAGAACAGGGATAGGGTATAGGGGAAGAAGAGGGAGAAAGGAGAAGGGAAAAAGGAAAAGAATAAAACCTGCCACCAATTTATTAGTGGAGAGACAAATGCATAAAAATTCATACAAATTCCGTCAGGGATGGCTGATGAAATAACCGATGAATAACGAATATCCAATATCCATTGATAAAGTACCCAACACGCGCCGCGAAGAAAAAGTGAAGAATGCAGAATGAAAAGTGAAGAAGGAGAAAAATTCAAGCCCCGGAGGGGCGCTTGCTTTCAGCCCGTCAATTCATTGGTGGGGAGGCTCATATTTCTAGTAATTGTATTCTGGACAATTAGTCCCCTACACGCCGAAGAATACCATTATACGGTCAGTTACATGAAGATCCCCGTCTTGAACGTCAGTATCTCCACCATCCAGAATCAAGACGTCTGGACCGGTAGTTACAGCGCGGAAATTAAACCGGCGTTTTCCTATATCTACGAAATTTCCAACACCTACACAATTCAGGCGGAGCCGGAAACCTGGAATCCCAGAAAATATGTTAAAAAGATCCACGAGGGTAAACACAGAGATCGTCAGGTCTTTTTATATGATACGCAAGCCCACACCATCACACTTCCGTCAGGAGAAAAAACAAATTTTCCGGAGAGTACACACAGCCTGTTTTCCGCGATGCTTTGGATACAACATCACGAGTGGTCCTCCGGAGAATCCCGGACTGAGATAGTGGAAATCGACGGCCAGCGCTGGCAGATTCAACTCCGGGTTCTGGGGACGGAAGTCGTGAATCCGTTTGGGAAGAAAGTACAAACCAAGGTGGTAGAAGCGCAGCTCGTTCAACCGATCGGCGGAGAAAAAATGACCGGGCGGACGGACTACCTCTCAGCAAATATTGCGACAAAAGACCGGACACTTCGGTTCTGGGTCGATATTTCCACGGATACGATTTACCGGATTTACGTGCCCATGTCACCGTTTTCGGTCTGGGCACACCTGAAAGAGTAGGCTCGGCTGTTTATTTCACCTGGATTCAACAGCAGACGACGTATTGCTCATTTGTTGAGTTGACCTGTCCATAGCATCTTTGGAAGGTTTTTTCACCAGTAACAAAACCACCCCCGCAACCTTGAGAGTAATGGCGCCATAAAAGAGAGTATTTCGAAGCCAGGGTATTGGATAAACAGCCTTAAAAGGGAGTGACAGCATGATCAACACGACCCCGGCAAGAATTAAATAGAGACCAACCTTCGATATTTTTCGCTTTTGTCGGAAAACAGTGAAAAGAAACGTCGCTTTCAGCGTAATCGCAAAGCCAAACAGGATCCAAAACAGTGCGGTTGGAACCCCCAATACTTTTCCGGCAAATGCTATTGCCAGCAAGGTTAATCCGCCGTATAACAAGAGTCTGTTTTTCATGATGTATTAAATCCCGGTGCTACTATTCATAGTCATTTATCCCACCACTTCCGTGCGACAATGCCACTAACCAACAGGGGGATTTTGTACCTCATCCGGTTCACGCTCCTGTTCCATGGAGTGAGTGAATTGTGTCAGGCTTCAAAGACGAGCTCCGACCTCCGATCGAACAGGCGCCAACTGATCCCAAACGCCACCAACATGATGCCCGCGCCGAACAGAAACGGATACGAAATTCCGAACATATCGTAAACGCTGCCGCCCAAAAGCGGCCCGACAATCCTGGCAAAACTGGATGTGGATTGGGAAATGCCAAGCGTTCCGCCTACGTCCGAATCGTAACTCACCTGGGAAATTAAACTCTGGAGCGACGGCGTATTAATTCCGCTCCCAAAGGCCAGGAACGCCAGCACAACCATTAAGGTCCAAATCGAACCGGAAAAAGGCAGGGCCACGAGCGCCAGCATCAGCGTACCGGTCCCGATAACGACAAGACGCCGTTCGCCGAGCCATTCCGCCAGCCGGCCAACCAGCATGCCCTGATTAATCGCTATCAATACTCCGATATACGCAAAGAGATAGCTGTTTGTCTTTTCGTCGATACCCAGGGACGATTCTCCCCAGAGCGCAAACATGGATTCCATGGAAGAAAACGCCGTTGTCGCCAGAAAAACAATTCCAAGCAGCAGAACCAGCTGGGGATTGCCAAGTATGGTGCGAAGTTTGGTAGCATTCCAAAACCGCTTCTGTGCTTTATCTGGGGTGCGTTTTTTTCTGTCCGGTTCGGGCAACAGAAAGTAAAGCAGCACAAAATTCGCCAGTGCCAATATTGCCGCAAAGTATCCCGGCAGCGAATAAATATTGTGCTGAAGAAGGGCATCCATCCAGGGAAAGGAAAGGACTGTCGTTTCCAGACTTATCAAAATTCCAGCGATCGCGGGTCCAAAAACAAATCCCAAACCAAGTCCGGCGCCAATCAACCCCATTCCACGGGCGCGTTTTTCCGGTGTTGTAATATCCGCAACATACGCCTGAGCCGTGGCAATTTTCGCACCGGCTACACCCTGAATCACCCTGGAGAGAAACAGCACCCACAGCGAGCCTGCAATTCCAAAGATGAAATACGCGACTACCGAGCCGAGCAGGTTCCACATGAGCACAGGCCGTCGGCCGAAATTGTCGGAAAGCCGACCCCAAATAGGCGAAAATATCAGCTGCATTAGCGAATACACGCTGAACAGGACGGCAATCACCACGCCCTCCGGAGCCATGGTCAACCCCAGCCAGGAGCCAACGGCACGGATTTCACCGGCGAATGTCTGTGCATAATATGGCAACAGCGGGATGATAATCCCAAAGCCCACCATATCGATGAACACGACGACAAAGAGGATGAGGAGCGGTGTACGGTTATTTCTCATACAGAACCGGCGACTTCCAGAGGGCTTTCAGGAAAGGAAAACACCCGGGAATCGCGTATGCTTTCTTATTCGCTCAATCCGAAGGCATCGAGGACTTCCTCCGCGTGCACATCCGTCTTCACGCGTTTAAAAATCTTGGTAATAACGCCGTCCTCGTCCAGCAGAAACGTCATCCGCTTAATGCCTTCATACTCCTTGCCATACATCTTTTTTGTTCCATACGCACCATACATGGGACAGACCTCGTTATCTACATCCGCCAGCAATGTATGGTGTAGGTTATACTTTTCTTTAAACTTCTGATGGGATTTTTCATCATCATTACTGATGCCAAACACCTTGATATTATGCTCCCGGTAGACCTCATCCGCATCTCTGAAACTGCATGCTTCTTTGGTACAGCCGGGTGTATCATCTTTGGGATAAAAATAGACCACCACTTTTTGTCCACGGTAATCCGAAAGTGTATGGGGATTTCCCCCGGCATCATTTAACGTAAAATCCGGCGCTTTCTCTCCTACTTCTAACATAGTCCCACCTCATCAGTTTGAGTTCACAAAGAAGGGAAAAATAGAGCGCACGTACGGGTCCTGCAAGCTGTATTGTGACCCAAAAGGTCACATAAAGAGATCACCGGACTATCCGAGACATTTTTCCAAAGAAGGGACGATCGATTTACTAAACGTCAGGAAGCAGTTTCTTCAATAAATTTGGGAAACCGGATCGTAAAGGTGGTACCTTCACCGAGGGTGCTGTCCACATCGATTGTACCGTTGTGCTGATTGATAATTCCATACACTTCTGACAGACCGAGCCCGTTGCCTTTTTCCCCTTTGGTAGTGAAAAACGGATCAAAAATTCGCTCTATTGTCTCCGGGGACATTCCCACACCGGTATCCGATATGCCCACTTCAACCGATGTGGATGCCTGGTCCGTCCAAATGGTAATCAATCCGCCCACATCCAATGCGTCAACCGCATTAAAAATCAGATTTAACAGGGCATTCCGGAGATCCGCTTTGTTTCCTTCAATCTTGGCTACATCTGCTATCTGGGTCTCGATCTCAATGTGAACCCCCCGGTGCTTTTTCGCCCGTTCAATCCGGGTCCGCGCATAGTCCACAACATCAGAGACGACTTCATTCATATCCAGGATAACCATAGCGCCTTCGGATTCCTGCTCCGGCTGCCGGGTAAACTCCTGTAATCGTTGGATAATTTCGGTGCTGTCCAACGCCGCTTTTTCAATAGTTTTGAGATTCGAGGACAGTTTCGTGTCTGAAATTCCCTGCTTCAATAGCTGGAGTCGGCCCAGAATAATTGTCAGCATATTGTTGAAATCGTGTGCGATCCCTGACGCCATCTGCCCAAGGGCCTGGAGCTTTTTATTCTGTGTGGTTTCCACTTCCTGTTCCCGGCGATGAGAGACCATCCGGGTCACCAGGGTAAAAGATTTCAGTTTGTCTGCTCCGGAAACCTGTGGATAGGTTCGGGTTTCCATGTATTCACCCAGCTGCGTATCGTAGTGCTCATTTGGTACAACCTTACGTTGCGCGAGTGTTTGGGGCAGGGGACAATCTTCACACGGCGCTGATTGATCCCGAAGTACGTTGTAACATTTTTTTCCAACGATATCCTCTGAGCTACCAAACACCGAAATTGCTGCGTCGTTGGCCTTTTTTATGGTGAAATCCGGTCCACAGATTAACAGGAAATCCGTAATAGAGTCGAACACCTCATCCGGAATTTCCTGATCCCACTCTACGGAAAGCGAATTCTCCTCCAGGGGATAGAGGGCTAACTCCAGCTCGGTATCCAGGAGATTCTGTTCCGGTTGAATATATGTGATCAACGGACCACCCAATTTAGTTTCGAACAGCGGTTCCAGGATCATGAAATGAATTCCGCCGTTTTCAACCTGATCTTTCAGGTTCATACCGGGGAAAGAGGTCGAAAACACTTCAAAATACTGTTTAAAGGTCGCAGAGGTATCCAGTGAATTTTCCGTCCACTTCTCAAAGGTATCATCCACCTCCAGAATCAGTCCGGTGGTATATTCAATTTTTATCCTGGAAACAATCATCGCCCGGTTTGGGGATCCGTCCTCTATGTTCGGCGGTTGCCGTATTCGATAGTAGATTATTTGTTGGAAGGATACAAAATATTACATAAAGATGCTCGGATAATTTATTGGGTGGAAGAGAGCAGCTCTATACCCGGAAGAAATGTGATTTAGATCTAATAATGGCGAAATTACACACAATCCACAGACTACCCGCAGTCGGATTTGTAATGTTCAGCGTCTAACAGTTGCGATACCGGAGTTATCAGGCCAGGTCAGCCAACTCCTGTTCGAGTTTTTCTACCCGGTGGCTCGCGTGCATTTTTTTCGCATAAGACAGGCTTTCGGAGAGATATTCTTTCTGCTGTTGCGTTTTCCCGAGCTTCTTTGCCAGCAGGCTATATTCGTAGTATGTCTCGGTTAGATACAACAAATTCCCGAACTCTTCTCCGAGTTTAATGCTGATTTCAAACTGAGAGGCAGCCAGGTCGTCATAATCCTGCATTCGGTATAGCACACCAAAAATCCGGTACGTCTCAGCGAGACTTGCCCGGTCATGCATTTTTGAAAAGACTTTAAATGCATCGGAAAGATTCTGTTTTCCTTCCTTAAAATCACCCTGCAGAATATTAACTTCGGACAGATCCAGAATAGCGTCGCCAAAGGCGTGGTAACTGGGTAACTCCTTTGCTTCGGCGGCCGCATTCCCGAGGATCGATTCAGCCGTTTCGAGATTTCCGGCACCTTTAAGAGCAACGCCCTTGTTCAAAAGTACCTTAATCTTTGAGAGGCCTTCGAGTTCAGGGTTTTCGGATTCGAGCGCTTCAAATTGTCGGATTGCACCAGAATAATTCCCTTGCAGACCGTCAAGAATCCCCAAATTGGTTTTGACGGAAATGAGGGTTTCCGGATCAACAGATCCGTCATATCCTTCAATAAGGTGCTCGGCTTCCTGAAAATACCGTTTTCCCTGATCAGTTTCCCACAGTTCGAAGGTGATTATACCCAGATTGTTCAACGCTTTGATAATTCCGGGCTTATTATCAGAGGATTTATAAAAATCGAGCGCCTCTTGATAGCATGCCTGGGCCAGCTCCAGATCCCGGGCGTAGATAGCCCATTTTCCCTTGAGCATGAGATACTGGGTTCGCTTTTCCGGTGTATCTTCAACCTGAGTATCCAGAGTGCCCAATAGGTCGTGAGCTTTTTGCAGCTCGCCAAACTGAATACAGGTTCTGGCAGTCACCATATAGAGATCAAATAGGTTTTTGTCCGCCTCCAGATAGTGATTTTTTAATAGGGTGAGCAGATAATCGTAATCTATTTCACGAAAAAATTCCGATCCGTCTTTCCCGGTATGTGGAATCCATTCTTCCCTGAGATACCGATCCCGCCGGCTCTTGACCGCTTCAAACTCCCGGATGACCTCACTTCCGACGAGCGCCTCGAGCTCCTTGATCAAATACCGGAAAAACGAAACAGATAGAACCCCGGAATTTTTATCCTTGGACTGTTTGTTTTTCTTCATAAATGACTCTTTTCAATTTTTTTGCAGGTTATTTTTGCCTATCCCGTTCAGAATCCAACTCATTCGCTGTTCACTGCTATTCTAAAATAACCCACGACCATTTTGAAAAGTGGGTAACCTCAACCGTATAGAAATCTCCCTCTGAATCCACATCTACAACATTACTATCGTCGGTGTTCTCTACATTTACCAGATGTGTGGGAGCGTCTTCTAACCAGTCCCTACTCACGGCAACTGTTGCGGTGCCATCCAAATAGATCTCTTCGATTGCATCGCCGTTTTTGTGTTCCCGGCCGGTGATCTCAAAGATAAGCACCTTTTGCGGTGGCGTGTTCTCGTCGAGAGTAACATCATCATCTATATAGATTTTTAAAGTCATGTAAAGATTCCCATATTCTTCCAATGCTCCAGCTGGAATCTCAACGAAATTACCACCGGTCTGCGTACCTCCGAGTCGCCCACCTTCCTTCGCTGTAATCATCCGACTATGGCTCAGCGGAAGTGATTCTTTTGCAAGCCCGGACCCCATAATGTTCGGCGAAACGTTTACTGCCTTCATGGAGAGGCCTTGTGCGGTTGACGCATCAACATCCGGTCCTGTTAACGAACTTTGGCACCCCGTCAGCACCAGAAATGCCAGTATTACCAGTCCAAAACTCAGGGTTGTCACTCGTTTCATCGTTTTATCCTTTCCTGTTAAAACGAAACCTTGGTATTGCTGCATTGTTCAATCTTTCCAAATAAAAAAAGCAAAGTTTTCCAGTGAAAATTATTTCACCGGCAGCCAATATTTATGCAACTTCCGATCCGCTTTAGATCCCGTGTTTTTATAACTGTAGCAAAAACTACCACTTAAAGTAATAAAAAAATTCTGGCGGTGGGTATCCACACATAAAAACCGGGACATGTGTGATTCATATCACCTCCAATTACTTCAAGGTGTCAGATTTACATTACAGATCGGAAAGAAAAATTAACACCTACTGCAATGTGTCCAGCTCCGCATCCGTAAAAAACTTTTCTATCCGATACCGAAATGTACTCCGACTCATCCCCAGCAGTCGTGCGGCCTTCGACTTATTCCCGTTCGTCCGCTTCAATGCAGTCTCAAGGTACTTTTTTTCCAGCGCTTCAAAATCGATCCCGTCTTCCGGGAGGTAAATGTGGAGCCCCGATTCTGATTGTGGTCCGTTATTTCTCAGTGAACTCGGAATCAGTGTCAGATGATGCGTATCAATATCACCGGTCTTTTTCAGAAGGACCGACCGCTCTATTATATTTCGCAACTCGCGAACGTTGCCAGGCCAGTCATGCTTTTTCAGCAGGGATTGTGCCTCCGGCGTTATACCGGTCACATTAAAGTTAAACTCCCGGTTAAATTCATCAATAAAAAAATCGGCTAACAACAAAACATCATCCCCGCGATCCCGGAGTGGTGGCACGGTAATCGATATCACGTTGAGGCCGTAATAGAGGCTTTCCAGCATTTGCCCCTGTTCCGCCAGAGATTCCAGTGATTCGCTTGTTGACGCGATGATCCGAACATCCAGCGGGATCTTTTTCTCTCCACCGATTCGCCGAAAAGATTTTTCTTCCATGACTTTCAGAATCTTTGCCTGATTCTTCAAACTCAGTCCACCAACCTCGTCCAGGAACAAGGTTCCGCCATTTGCGACTTCTATCAATCCCCGTTGTGGCTCGGGGTGCTTTCCACCAACCTTTTTTTCAGAACCGAATAATTCCAGCTCAAACTGATCCTCAAGCAGTGCGCCGCAGGCGACATCGACAAAATTTTGCTGCTTCCGTTTTCCGTTATCGTGGATTGTGCGGGCGACCATTTCCCTCCCTGTACCTATTTCGCCGTGGATTACGGCAGGAGAATCACCGGCATCCCCCATCGTTCGGATCATCTTGAAAACCCGTTGCATCTCTGGCGAACTGCCCACCATTTTTCCGAATCCCCGCATCTTCCGCTGCTGGGAATACATATAGGAAAGGCGATCTTCCTTTTGTTTGGACTGCAGTGCCCGCTCTACAACCAACAGGACTTCTTTTAAATTGAGCGGCTTTTTCAGATAATCATATGCGCCTTTTTCCAACGCCTCAACAGCTGTATCCTGGTCGCCGTATCCTGTTATCATAATTAATTCAGTTTCCGGTGATTCCCGGGTTAACGCCTGGAGGAATTTCATACCGTTCATTTCGGGCATATAGTAATCGGAAATCACAACATCCGGGGCAACAGACGATAAATGTTCAAGGGCAGCCGGGGCAGATTGAAACGTCAGGACCTCTAAGTCTGACTTATCCTGGAACAGGGTGGTAAGCATATCACAGATCTGAACTTCGTCATCAATAATATAAAGAACGGCCATACACAAATATCTCGCTTAGTCTTGTGATAATATTTGGATTTAATATCAAAAATAATTTACAGGTCTACAAACGAATATTTGTTGACTCCAGAGGCTGGACAGGCAAAGAAGTATTACGGGTTTATCATTTTTTCCATGCGATAGCGGAGCGAGCCGCGGCTAATCCCCAGCAGCCGAGCTGCTTGTGATTTGTTGCCATCGGTTTTTTCGAGCGCTGCTTCGATATACCTCCGGGTTAATTCCGTCTCCTTCGATTCAAGGTCAATCCCTTCCTCGGGAATATAGACGCCATTGGATCGTTTTTCCTGATCGTCTGATGGTGCGGGCTTACCAAGCGAACTCGGTACCAGAAACAGGTGATGGGTATCGATGACACCGGATTTTTTCAACAACACCGCCCGTTCAATAACATTTCTGAGTTCCCGGACGTTTCCGGGCCAGTCGTGTTGGATCAGCAGATGCTCCGCCGCATCCGAAATGCCCGTCACCCGATATTTGAACTCCTCGTTAAACTGATCGATAAAATGGTGGGTCAACAGCTTGATATCTTCTCCGCGATTCCGGAGCGGCGGCATTTCTATGCTAATTACATTGAGCCTATAGTACAAATCTTCCCGAAATTTCCCCTCCGCAATCAGGTCTTCTAGCGGCCGGCTGGTCGCCGCCAGCACCCGGATATCAATGGAAATATCTTTGACGCCGCCGACCCGGCGAATTTTCTTCTCTTCTATGGCCTTCAGGAGCTTGACTTGCAGTGACAAATCCATGCTGGCAATTTCATCTAAAAAAAAGGTGCCACCGGAAGCGACCTCCATCAATCCCCGCTTGGACTTTCGCGCATCGGTAAAGGCTCCCTGTTCGTGGCCAAACAGTTCCGATTCCAGCAAATTCTCCTGGATGGCGCCACAGTTTACTTCCACAAACGGCTCCGTATTCCGGGTGCCGTTGGCATGGATAGAGCGGGCAGCCAATTCCTTCCCCGTGCCCGTTTCCCCGACAATGACGACGGGGGTATCTTTGGACTCACTGACCATCCGGATAATTTTAAACACCCGCTGCATCTCATGTGAGCTCCCAATCAATTCACCGAAGCCAAACATTTTTCGCTGCTGGTTGTACATGTACGAGAGCTTGTCACCGATCTTTTTGGAGTGCAGCGCCCGTTCTACCACCACACGCAACTCCTGAATATTCAACGGCTTTTTGATATAGTCGTACGCCCCGGCTTTCATCGTATTCAGCGCCGTCTGCTCATCGCCGGTCTCTGTGATAATCACGACTTCAATCTCCGGCGAGGCCGCATGGACCTTTTCCATAATTTCCAGGCCAGTCACTCCCTGGAGATGATAGTCGGTAATTACGATGTCGGATTTTATGGCGTTAAATTGCCGGAAAAAGTCTTCTGCGCTGTCGAATGTCTGGACGTCCCACTCTTCGGACTCGAGCATAATCTGCACGGTGTCACAGACATGCGGATCTTTGTCGACTACATAGATGAGAGCCATACGTCTACTGTGCCATCATTTCATGCTAGTGGTAAGCGGTCAATTTTACACGTAATATCAGAGTGCGGTATCCCCGCGAATAAACCTACGTATATTTTCGCATAACCCCGATGACCAGTCCGCGAATACGAACCCGATCAGCTGAAAGCAAGATGGGTTCCATCGTTTGATTCGCGGGCTGAAGGCGAACTGTGCCGTTTTCACGATAGAATTTTTTCAGTGTCGCTTCGTCTTCGTCAACCAGCGCGATGACCATGTCGCCGTTCTCTGCTGTCTGGCGAGGTTGCACTATAACGTAATCGCCGTCCTGGATATTCTCCTCAATCATCGAATCCCCCCGCACCTGCAATACATAATGCTCACCGTTTCCAATCATGTCAGACGGTACAGCAATCAATTCGGAATCTTCCACCGCTTCAATCGGTTCGCCGGCAGCGACACGGCCTCGCAAGGGGAGTTCGGACTCCGAGCTTTTGAAGGGGTTCCGCAGCACCTCCAGGCCCCGGCTGCGATTCCAGTCCTTTTTCAGGTACCCTTTTTCTTCCAGGTTGGTGATATGTTTATGCACCGTCCCCTTAGACCGGTAGCCGAAGTGATCCGCAATCTCCTCATAAGTGGGAGCAATCCCCTGTGCCTCAATATACGAGGCAATGAACTCCAGAACCTGTTTTTGCTTTTTGGTTATGTACATAGAATGAATGCCGGATCATGCCTGGACTTCCAGGCTATTTTATTGTTTGTAAAACCAACAACAAACACTTGTCCGCAATGAAATGAAAGTTAGATCGAACTCTGCTGAATGGCAACCATTCTTCGTACAAAAATTGAAAATGGAACTACAATTGACTCATTTCGATTTTATGCTTCACCGACTTCACCTGAGAGTGCAGCGTTTCATCCGATTTAAGTTTTTCCTCTATTACGTTGCAGGCGTGGACAACCGTACTGTGGTCCCTGCCACCGAAATGAAGCCCGATGGTTTTCAGAGATGAGTTGGTGAGCTCCCGACTCAGATACATCGCAACCTGCCGGGCGAGCGCCACCTCCATTTTCCGGCCTTTTCCAATGAGATCGGACTCACTTACGTCCATTACTTCCCCGGTGATTGCCTGAATATCCTCTATGGAAACAGCCGATTTGAAGTTTTTCCCGACCAGTTCCCGGAGCACCTTCTTGGCTAAATCGATGGTAATGTCCGTATTGGATAACGAGGAAAACGCAAGCAACCGAATCAGCGAGCCCTCCAATTCCCGAACATTTGTGGTAATATTGGCTGCCAGGAACTCCAGGATGTCATACGAAATTTCGATGTTATCTTCCTGGGCTTTATGCTGCAATATCGCGATCCTTGTCTCCAAATCCGGCGGCTGGATATCGGCGATGAGCCCGGCATGGAACCGGGAGAGGAGTCGCTCTTCGAGCCCGGATAGTTCTTTTGGCGGCCGATCAGACGTCAACACCACCTGTTTTCCCCCCTGGTAAAGGGCATTGAACGTATGAAAAAATTGTTCCTGCGTGGATTCCTTTTTCTGGAAGAACTGGACATCGTCCACGATAAGCAAATCTACGTTCCGATATTGTTCGGAAAATTCTGTGGTTTTATTGTTTTTAATCGAATTAATGAATTCTAACGTAAATTTTTCGCTGGAGGTGTACAACACCCGGTTAGCGGTACCGTCTGCCAGAGACTTGTTCCCGATTGCCTGGGCTAAGTGGGTTTTACCCAGACCAACACCACCGTACAGAACCAGGGGATTGAACGAGGTTCCACCCGGGGCCTCGGCGACGGCAACGGCCGCTGCGCGGGCAAACTGGTTATTGTCGCCTTCAACGAAATTATCGAAGGTATAGCGTTCATTTAGAAATGTCTTTGGTCCGGCGTGTCCCCGGAACGACTTGTCCGGCTGTGTTTGAGGGCGGGGGGTAGGCGTATCCGAATCGGCCGAGTCCTCGTCGGAGAACACGACTGAATACATGAGTTTTAACCCGTTCCCGGAGACCTGCTCCAAGGTAGAATGAATCAAATCTCTGTAATGATTTTCAATCCATTCGTAAAAGAACTGACTCGGCACCTGAACGGTTAATTTCTCTTCTTCCAGATTGACCGGCTTAATTGGCTTAAACCACGTCTCATAGGTTTGGTCTGGAACGCGGGTTTTAATTACCTCCAAACAATCCTGCCACAGGGATTCGAGCTTTTGTTCCATAAACCTTTCAATTTCAACTATTTTTGAAAGTTATCAACACCTTGTACAACGCACAGTTCGTGCGTACCTATGAATAGTTACAACCATCGGCACCAAGCTGACCCTACAGCCGATCCAACCACTTCAATCCAACATAAACAACTAATATACAGTAATTTATAAAGAAGGTGGGTACCAAGCCTCCACTGAAGTCACCGCTGTACGAAAAAAAGCGATCAAAACCAACCATTCCATATATCCACACTATTCACAAGTTATCAACACTCGCTCTCTTGGTCTGGAACAAGTTACAATACACCTCATACATGTCAAGGCAAATTTACCACATTTTATGCTTTTTTTATTTAAGCAGGTACGCGCCTGGTCCGCGACGCCTTCTCCCTTAAGCGGTTTCCGTATTTCTCTACGTATAAGACCACCAGGGGCGGGAAACCACCCCGGACAGAAACCGCTCCATATTATCAATACTGCTTGTATTTCCCGTGCGGTTTTTTAAATTTCAAAGCTCGAATCAGATAATAGAACTATGGGAAAAACAGACAGAAAGGGTTGATCACTATGAAGCGCACATATCAGCCAAGCAAAAGAAAACGGAAAAATAAACACGGGTTCCGGAAACGGATGAAATCGAAAAGCGGCCGCCGTGTTTTAAAGAACCGCAGGACAAAAGGAAGAAAGAAACTCTCTGCCTGAGCCACACGATAGCAATAATACGCTCCCAAAGCAGCATATATTAAAAAAGAAACGGGCGTTCCAGGAGGTCTTTTCCTCCGGGCGCCGAATTCGGGGGCGTTTTGGTCAGCTGATTGTAGCGCCCTGGAGCAAAACACAGGTAGCCTTTGTGGTTGGCCGGCGCACGGGGAATGCGGCTACACGCAACCGGTTACGTCGGTATCTAAGAGAATTTTATCGAACACACAAACAACTGATTCCGACTAACTATGCAGTCATCTTTCAGATATTTCCACAACAGGATATTCCGGGCTACCACCAAATTGAATCAGAGTTTACTGAGTTATGTCAGCAGTTATAAATAAAATCGCCATTCTGATTGTCCGGTTTTATCGGCTCCTGATTTCCCCTCTTTTTCCTTCTTCCTGCAGATACTACCCCACCTGCTCAGAATATACCATCGAGGCATTTCAAACACATCCCGGGCATAAAGCACTCTGGATCAGCGCCAAGCGTATCGGGCGTTGCCATCCTTGGCACGACGGGGGGTTCGATCCCGTCCCGACCCCGGAAGAGATAGGCACCGAAAATGGATAGAAACACCGTTGTAGCGTTTGTTCTCATCTTACTCGTTATGATCCTGATGCCGATGTATTGGGAAATGATCAACCCCCCGGAAACGGAACAAGATCGAACGAGTGTTGTTGATACTTCAGATCAAACTGATCCCGCTGATACTCTGAGGAGAACGACCGTTTCGGAAAACAGAACAGCTCCGGAAACTCCTGAGCGCACTCAAGCGAAACCCGAACCGGAACTGACACAAGCGATGGAACAATCCGACACCATCGTTGTCGAAACCGAAGACTATTGGATGGCCGTTACCAATCGTGGTGGCGGGACATTTACGTCAATTAAATTAAAAAACTATCCGGGGCCACACGGGGAGCCGTACGCGGAACTTATTCCGGAGCGGCAACGGAATGGAGTCCTCCAGTTTTCAACTATTGGGTTCGAAGGGGACACGGTCAGCTATGCAGATAATGTCTTCAATATAACAGTGGATGGATATAAAGAGCTTCCTGATACTCTGAAGATTACCTCTCCTCTCTCCGTAAGTTTTTCCTATAATACCAGCGAGGGGGGGACCCTGACCCGTACTCTCACGTTTTTTCCCGATCAATATCACATTGGTATGACTGTTTCACTGGAACACTTTAGGGACATCATTGCTAACAGGCGGTATACAATGACCTGGAACAGCGGGATCGCTATTACGGAAAACAACGCGCGGGATGACTTACAATACAGTAAAGCATACAGCCTTCTGGGAGACGAGCTCGTCGATATAGACGCCGCAAAGGCTGATGCCCGGGAACCAGAAACCGAATCGTTTGAGGGAACAACCCGGTGGGTCGCTGTCAGGAATAAATATTTTGCCTCCATTATAACGCCAATTTCCAGAGATGCAATTGGGATGCACCTTACCGGCACCAAACAAAAACGCGGAGATCTCGACCTCGAAAATTACGATGCCGGGATAATAATGCCTTACAGTGAAACGGCAACGCAGCGCGACTCCTTTTTTGTATACATGGGACCATTGGATTATAATGTCCTGAACGGGTATGACCGTGACTTCCAGCGGATGATGAATTTTGGATGGACGATTATCCGGCCTATCAGTAAGGGGGTTCTCTGGGCGTTTACGACAATGCATAAATACATCGCAAACTACGGCCTGGTGCTAATCCTGTTTGGTGTTTTTGTCAAAATTCTAGTCTTCCCGTTGACCAAAAAAAGTTATGTCTCCATGAAGGAGATGCAAAATCTTCAGCCCAAAGTGAAGGAGCTCCGCGAGAAATATAAAGACGATTCCCAGAAGATGAATCAGGAGATGATGAAGATCTACAAGGAGCACGGCGTCAACCCGATGGGCGGTTGCTTGCCAATGTTGTTCCAGATGCCCCTGCTTTATGCGCTATTCATTGTCTTCCGGACGACAATCGAGCTGCGCGGCGCCGAATTTATCTGGTGGATTACAGATCTCTCACAACCGGACACGATCTTTACGCTCCCGTTTTCCCTTCCCCTGTATGGAGCGAATGTCAATGTGCTTCCTATTGTCATGGGCGTTACCATGATTTTCCAGCAGCGGATGACGTCCGGCGCATCAACGCAGCAGCAAAAAATGATGATGTGGTTTATGCCGGTTGTTTTTCTCCTGATATTTAACAACTTCCCGTCGGGGTTGAACTTGTATTATGCTCTTTTTAACGTGATGACGATTATACAGCAGAAATGGTTTATCGATGTGCCGTCTGCTGCACCGGCAAAAACCGAGTAATTTTCGTCAATGCAAAAACACGGGGCAACCCGGTGATGTGCCATGTCAGCAAAAATAAGTTCAACAGACGACACCATAGCAGCCATAGCCACACCATCCGGAGTTTGCGGGTTGGCCGTGATCCGGGTTTCTGGGGAGAAATCTGCTGACATAGTAGCTAATTGCATCACACAATCTACTCTCCCCAACCCACACAGGGCATACTATACGCACTTTATCGATCCCGACTCCGGGGAAGAGATAGACGAAGTCGTCGTCACCTATTTCCAGAAGCCAAAATCGTTTACCGCCGAAGACGTCGTTGAGATTAGCTGCCACGGCGGACACTACGTCGCGCAAAAGATACTGAACACCTTGCTAAAATCGGATATCCGGATAGCTGACCCAGGTGAGTTCACCAAAAGGGCTTTTCTAAACGGACGGATAGACCTCACTCAGGCCGAAGCTGTCTCTGATTTAATTTCTGCACAGACCTCCTCCAGCCATAAGATAGCGCTTCAACAGTTAGATGGCCGACTGAAACAAACCGTTTCAGGTATCAGGGAACGCCTCATTGATGCCATCTCATTATTGGAACTGGAGCTGGATTTTTCCGAGGAAGAGATAAAAAAGACCCAATACAGTAAGATCAAATCGGAAATCACCGCGCTGAAATCGCAGTGTGAGCAACTTGTGGATAGCTATAAAAACGGTAAAATCTATCGAAGTGGTATTTATGCACCCATCGTAGGGAAACCAAATGCTGGTAAGTCTAGTATTTTAAATGCCTTATTGCAAGAAGAACGGGCGCTTGTATCTGATATTCCCGGTACCACCAGAGACACAATTGAAGAAGCGATTTCCCACAACGGCGTGGAGATACGCCTTGTGGATACCGCTGGCCTTCGGGAGTCCGAGGACGCAATTGAATCTATGGGAGTCTCTCGGGCCGAGGAGGTTATAAACCAGGCAGACGTGCTTTTGCATATTATCGATGTGTATAACGACGGGGAGCATGAAGACAGCCCAGGATCCGGCAACGCCCCGGTAATTACTATTTACAATAAAATAGACCTACTGGAGACGCAACCGGAACAAATGAACGGAAATTCCATTTACACCTCGGCGACAGAGATGGAAGGAATTTCCCTTATCGGTGATCGGATAATTGACATGGTCCTTGAGGGAAATAATTATGCGGAAACCTCTGACACACCGGTCATAACCAATGAGCGGCACCGTAAAGCGCTCGAGGAAGCTATCGCGTCTTTCAACAAAGCGATAACAAGTGTGGACAACCGGATGTCCTCCGAGTTCATTGTATTGGATCTGCGAGGTGCGCTGGACTCATTAGGCTTACTCACCGGCGAGACCACAACCGACGACATTCTAAACAACATCTTTGAGAAATTTTGCATCGGGAAATAGAAGATAAGAGTACAAAGGGATATAAGGTATAAGGAGAAGGCAAAAGGAAAATCGTAACCGGCCACTTGATCCCCGAGACTAGAAAAGAAGTATTTCAACTAACAACGAACAACTAAAACGCTTGATCTCTATCGGAGTACCACAAACACAATATGCACCACCAATCCGGAACCAGAAACGCCTGAACCATGACTTTTTTAACCAAAACACAATAACACTTGAACACATAAACACTAAAACACTGTCATAAAATATGGTTTCACGTGAAACATCTCATAAACCCGATCAGTTCGACGTCATTGTCGTTGGGGCCGGGCATGCCGGATCAGAGGCGGCGCTGGCAGCGGCGCGCTCTGGATATAGCACATTATTAATAACACTCAATCTGGATGCAATCGCACGAATGTCGTGCAATCCGGCCATCGGTGGTCTTGCGAAAGGACATATGGTGCGAGAGCTCGACGCCCTTGGCGGGGAGATGGCGAAGGTCATCGACAAGACCGGGCTCCAGTTTAAAATGCTGAATAAGTCCAAGGGACAGGCGGTCTGGTCCCCGCGGGCCCAGGCGGATAAAATCACCTATCCGGGGGACATGACCCGCCGGATTGTCGCCGAACCGAATATTTACCTCCTCCAGGACGAGGGGATCGGACTGGAAACCAAAGACGGCAGAGTCACCGCGGTCGCAACCAGGCAACACGGTACTATTTCGTGCCGGACGGCCGTCCTGACCTGCGGCACATTTATGAATGGACTCATTCACATCGGCATGCGAAAGATCAGAGCCGGGCGGCTGGACGAAAAGCACTCTTCAGGGATGACGGAATATCTAAACAGTATCGGATTCGAGTCCGGACGCCTAAAAACCGGAACTCCGCCGCGCCTAAAAAAGGAAACCATCGACTTCTCGAAGACCAGCGTCGAAATCGGGGACGACGATCCGGTGCCGTTTTCATTTCAAACCAATCCGAAATCATTTAATCCTGACAACGTACCATGTCATTCCACGCGAACCACAGAAGAGACCCATGCAATTATTCGGAGTGGACTGGATCGATCGCCTATGTATACAGGTGTCATCGAAGGGGTAGGGCCGAGGTACTGTCCGTCCGTTGAGGACAAAATTGTTCGGTTCGACCAACGGGATAGCCACCACATCTTTCTCGAACCGGAATGGAGGGATGCCCCTGAGATTTACGTGAACGGTTTCTCCACCAGCTTGCCGGAAGACATACAAAAGAAGGCACTGAAAACCATTCCCGGTCTGGAAAGCGCCGAATTTCTCCGGCCGGGCTACGCCATCGAATACGACTTTTTTCCGCCTGCACAACTCAAACCCTCTTTGGAAACTCAAAAGGTGAAGGGGCTGTTTTTCGCTGGGCAAATCAACGGAACATCCGGCTACGAAGAAGCCGCCGCCCAGGGATTCATCGCTGGGGTAAACGCCGCAAACCATCTCAGGGATACCGATCCGCTTATTTTGGATCGCTCGCAGGCCTATATTGGCGTGCTTATCGATGATCTGGTAACGAAGGCTACCCATGAACCGTACCGGATGTTCACCTCCCGCGCCGAATACCGGTTACTGTTGAGACACGACAACGCCGACTTCCGGCTTATGGAATATGGCCACGACCTGGGTTTGATCCCGGATCACGTGTACCGGTATTCACGAGATCGGCGAAGCGCCATCGACGCCGGAATTGAGGCGCTGGAAAATGTCTCAGTGGAGCCCCAGGAGGTCAACGAGTCTCTCCGGAAAGCCGGCACCAAAGAGATTGACCAAAAACAGCCGGCAGTCAACCTATTAAAACGTCCGGAAGTAAAGATTGACACGATCCCGGCCCTTCGGCGAATCGTGGAAAACGCCATTGAATACGACGTCGATATTGATGACGCCACGGAACAGGTCGGCATTGAAGTAAAGTATGCGGGATATATCGATCGGCAACTTGGCCAAGTCGAATCTTTTAAAAAACAGGAAAGCAAAATTATTCCCGAGCGATTTGATTACGACAGCATTGACGCCCTGTCCAATGAGGGCCGGGAGAAGCTTCAGCGCATCCGGCCGCATTCGCTGGGACAGGCGTCCCGCATCCAGGGCGTCACACCCGCAGACATCTCGATTCTCTCCGTTCACCTGAAGCGCACCGCTTCCGCCGCATAATGTTTCACGTGAAACATGGCTGACCATCTTCAAACCATTTTAGCGGCTGTCCGTAGATCGGAGACGATGCGAAGCCTGTCGGCCGACGGTGGGCGGATTTCAGGTATTGCCGGGCTTTCAGGATCTCTCACCAGTTTTGTTGCCGGGGAGCTCTGGAAACAGAAAAAATCTACCTTCCTGATAGTAGCACCCGAACAACGCTCTGCAGAGTACCTCCGCGATGATCTTTCAATTGTATACGGCGAAGAGATCGTCGGGTATTTTCCGAAAGGGGAAACCCATGCGAAGGGGCGGTATTTCCGGGCAACCTCGGACGAGTTTCGCGTGGACTCTCTGGAGAAAGTGCTCCGGCCGGAGCCGGCCATTATCGTGGCTGAGCGCGATGCCCTGACCGAGCCCATCATCAGTCGCGGATCGTTCGAACAACGAACCATGGAAATACAAACCGGGGAAGAGTACCCGTTTGAGGATTTGCTTCGGAATTTGATCGATTTCGGTTATTCCAAAGAATCGATGGTCACCCAGCCCCTGGAAATCAGTGTCCGGGGGGGGATCATGGACGTCTTTCCGCTAGGTGCGGAAAACCCGTATCGGTTGGAATTCTTTGGTGATGAGCTGGAATCCATCCGTTCGTTCAGCATCTCCTCCCAGCGATCTATTGATAAAAAAAGTGCCGTCAAAATCCCGCCGGAGATTAGCGGCGAAGACCCGGAGCCGGAAACGCAATCGTATCTCTGGGATTATTTGCCGGAGAGCGCTGTCGTCTTTTGGCATTACTATGATGAAATTACTGCGGAATCCCCCGACGAAGACAAAACAGAGCCCTATGTCGCAAATCTCTCCCGGGCCTTTAATCACGTCTATTCTTATAAGGTACCGCCCCAGGGCAACCAATCCGTGCTCAATTTTCGATCGAATGCACAGGAAAGCATGCATGGTGACCTGGAGGTGCTCCAATCCCAGATTTCAAACGACCTGGCACGGGGGCACTCTGTGTATATCTGCTGCGAAAATGCCGAGCAGGTCTACCGGCTGAAAAAGGTCCTGGAACCGCACGAATACCAGTACATTTTTTCCCAGGAAATTTCCCAGGGATTCACCTATCCGGACGCCGGAATTTCCGTCTATACAGATCATCAGATTTACAGCCGGTTTAAGCCCCGCCGGACGTTCCAGAAGTTTGCCCACGAAGAGATTCCAAAATCCGTCGATCACCTGAGCCTTGGCGATTACCTGGTGCATCAGGATTACGGTATCGGCATCTATCGCGGGCTCCAAAAGGTGCAGCAGCGCGCTGGTGAATACGAATGTATCGTCATCGAATATCAGGACGGTGATAAAGTGTTCGTTCCGCTGCAGAAATTTCACCGGGTGCAAAAATATCAGGGCACCGAAGGTACCAGTCCGACAGTCCACAAACTGGGAACCAATCGCTGGGAAAAGCAGAAGAGCCGAACACAGCAGGCCGTCGATGAAATCGCGGACGATTTGGTCGATCTCTACGCCAACCGACACTCCATTGAGGGGTATGCTTTTTCCGAAGATGATGAGTTGCAGATGCAGATGGAATCAGCCTTTCTCTACGAGGAAACCGACGATCAGATCCAAGCTACGGAGGAGGTGAAGGAAGATATGGAATCGGCCTTTCCCATGGATCGCCTTCTGATTGGCGACGTGGGCTTCGGCAAAACCGAGGTGGCTATGCGCGCCATCTTTAAGGCCGTCTCCGACAGCAAGCAAGTGGCGGTTCTGGTGCCGACCACCATCCTCGCTGAACAACATTACTCAACCTTCCATGAGCGATTTCAACGGTTTCCAATCCGAACAGCCTCGCTTTCCCGGTTTCGAACAAAAAACGAACAAAAAGAGATTTTAAAAAATCTGAAATCAGGGCAATTAGATATTGTTATAGGCACCCATCGCCTGCTGTCCAAAGATGTGGAATTCAAAGATCTTGGGTTGATTGTCGTTGACGAGGAGCACCGGTTCGGTGTCAAGCATAAGGAAAATCTAAAAAAGATGACTGAGCGCGTGGATGTCCTCTCGATGACAGCCACGCCGATTCCGAGAACGCTCCAACTTTCGCTATCCGGCGCCCGGGATCTTTCAAAGATCGAGACGCCGCCAAAGGAGCGCCTCCCGATCTACACGGAGATCGCCTCGTTCACGGACGAGTTTCTCCGGGAGGTCATTATGCGGGAAATCAACCGCGGTGGCCAGGTGTATTTTGTCCACAATCGAATTCAAAATATCAATGTGATCCACAAGCGGCTCTCTACTATTATGCCGGATTTGAAGTTTGCGGTGGGCCACGGTCAGATGAAAGGCCACCAACTGGAGCAGGTGATGGTGGACTTCCTGCACCGAAAGTACGACGTGCTCATTTCCACGGCGATTATCGAGTCCGGGATTGATATGCCGAACGTCAATACTATTATAATTAATCGCGCAGACCATATGGGGCTGGCGCAACTCTACCAGCTCCGCGGTCGGGTCGGCCGAGCGAACCGACGGGCATACGCGTATTTGCTCGTGCCATCGACGCAAACTATGACCGAAGACGCCCGGAGCCGGCTTCAGACGCTTGAGAGTTTCACCCATCTCGGCGCCGGATTCCAGGTTGCGATGAAAGATCTTGCTATGCGGGGAGCCGGAAACCTGTTGGGGGTCAAACAGAGCGGATTCATCGATTCCATAGGATTCGACTTGTATATGGAGATGATCAACAAGGCTATCCAGGAGAAGCAGATCGAGCGCGGGATGGAACCAATTTCCTCGACGGAAACAGTGGACGCGGAAGTCAACGCCGCCTTCGATACGTACATCCCCGAGGATTACGTGCCCGAACCGGATCTCCGGATAGATTTTTACCGCCGGCTCAGTGGTGCGAAATCAGTGGAAGAGGTCAACGAGATTGCCGGCGAGATTGAGGATCGATTCGGCACTCCGCCCGAACCGGTGATGAATCTTGTGGAATCCATGCGGGTTAGATGTCTATGTAATCAACTGGGCATCAAGAAACTCCGCATCAAAGAGGATCGGGTCGCCGGTTCCTTTATGCCGGATGAACAGATGCAGGGAATTATTAATTACGAAGAGGTCGTTCCGACGATGTTGCAACTGTCGGAAAACCGATTTATCCCCAAGTTCGTTCCGGAAGATCAACTCCGGTTCATCTTGAAATATCGTCAGTACAGGAATCAGTTGGAGTCAATAAAATATTTCTTGATGCAACTACTCGAGACGGTTAAATTTCCAGAATCAAATTAATAGTTTATATCAATCTAATAACAAAGGGAAAGAAATAATGACGTTTCCTAAACAAATTAAAATGAAAGTTTCTTTTTCTTTAACTTTATTTGTTTTTGTAGCACTCATGATGGTTAGTTGTGGTCAAAAAGGGCCGGGACCGGCTGCTGTTATTGATGGAGAGTCGATTTCGGGAGAATATTTTTTATCTACCCGAAGCAGCAATTTTTCTGAGGTGGCCAGCGACCGGCAAGTGGAACAGCTCGAATCGTTTTATCATACGGTGCTTCGGGCGTACGATGCTGAACAGCAGGGAATGGATGAGCGGGATGAAGTGCAGAATGAAATCCATGGCAAGCAGCGGAGAATCAAGGTCTCCCAGCTATATGAGGCGTACGTTGTGGACAGCGTGATCACAGATGAAATGATTCGGCAGACCTATGAGAATATGGATGAGCGCCGACACATTCGACACATCCTGATTGCTGATAGCACAACCAGTCGTTCTCAGGATCGCAGCCCGGAGGAAGCTGAAGAATTGGCGAAAACCGTTAAACAAAAGATAGAATCCGGTGAGTTGACATTTGAGGAAGCGGTGCTAGAATATTCAACGGGACAGGCTGTGGCCGATACCGGAGATCTCGGAACCGTTCGCTGGGGCCAAATGGTGGGAAGCTTTCAGGAAGCCGCCTGGGATCTCCCGCTCAACACACTCTCCGATCCGGTAAAAACCCGCTACGGTTATCACCTGATCGAGGTGCTTGATGTTGATACGTTAGACAGAGGAACGTTTGAAGAGGAAAGAGCCCAGATCGAAGAACGGCTTCAGCGGGCCCGGCGCCAACAACTTGGGCAGCGGACCCGGGCGACACTCGAGAAAATCAAGGAAGAAACGAACTTTTCCTCTAATCCGGAAGCGATTAAAAATAATGTTGCACAGCTGGTTAAAGTCTACACCCAGATGAGTGACACGGGTTCTGAGCCGACATACAATGAAATGGTTGCGCAGATCGACTATCAGCCCATTGGGACCTTAGGGGACGGTGAAATTACGAAAGATCAGTTTCGGAAGATGCTGAACACCATTACCAATGAAAAATCCCGAATAATGCAGAATGAAAACTTTCTGATGCAAATGGTCAATCGGATCCTGCAGGAAGAATATATTTCGATGTATGCCGATGAATACGGAATCGAAAACTATAGCGATACCGAATACAAACTTCGCTGGGAAAAAGACCAGGTCCTGGATACCTACTATTTGGAAAATTCCGTGTTGCGGGATTTTCCGCCGGCAAATGATTCGCTTCGGGCTTTCTATGAAAAGATGAAAGCGGATAAGTACTCCGAGCCGTCGGAGGTCCATGTCCGGGAAATCTATGTGAGTGATAAAGAGACGGCGGATGAGGTTCGGAGTAAACTCGATGCCGGCGCCGAGTTCAATGAGTTGGCTTCTCAGTATACCGAACGACCTGAATTCAAGGAAACCGGCGGTGATTTAGGTTGGTTTACGACAGACCGTTACGGGGCCATCGGAAAAAAGGCCACTGCCATGGAAATCGGTAGCGTTGAAGGGCCGCTCCAGGTTGGCACGGGTTGGTCAATTATCAAATTACTGGACAGGAACAAGGGGGAAACCCATCCGTATGAAGAAATCAAAGGCACGGTCAAACAGGACTACATTGATATGTATCGTCCGAAACTAATTGAAAAGAACCTGAAAAACCTGGAGCAGAAATACGGGAGTGAAATTTATTACTCGGTACTTGATAATGTGTAAGAGGGGGATCGTTTTTCTCCTCGCCGCTGCGCTCCTTTGGTCCTGTGACCAGAATGAGCCCTCGAAGAATTATCTAGCGCGGGTGGATGACACCTATCTTACCAGAGATGATCTCAAATTTCTGTCAATTATTGACCCTGACGGTAAAATTCCCGAGGCCCAGTTGCAGGGATTTCTCAATGACTGGATTGATACGGAAATTTTAGCTCAGCAGGCATTGAAACACGATCTGGATCAGGATCCGTATTTAAAGAACCGGCTGGAGTCCTTTAAGAAAAAACTCCTCGCCGATACCTACATTCGGTATAATATCTACACCTCGCTCAAAGTCAGCGAACAGGAGATCCGGGAGTATTACGAGGAGCACAAACAGGTCTTCATGTGGGAGCATGATGCCGCCGAGGTGACTCATTATTTTGCGGCAAATGAGGATACGGCACGTCAAGTTTACAATATTTTGAGTAACGGGACCGCAGAAGAAAAAACCCTCCTGTATCAGAAAAACAGGCCGGACACCAAGGTTGTGACCGGCGGTGATATGGTACAGGAATTACAGGATGCTGTCTTTGGCACTAGGGCCAGCGGCGTATTACGGCCGGTGGAATCGGACTTTGGCTATCATGTACTTGTGGTCCAGCAACGCTTTCAGGCCGGAACCTATCAGACACTTGAACAGGTCCGGGACGAAATCCGGGAGCGGTTGCTCGTAACCGAGCAAAAACAGCATTATTATGAAGTTTTAGACAGCCTTAAGGGAGTGATTGATTTTGAAATTAATAAACAGATGTACAACAATATTTCCGGGGAACCGAACCAGCAAGTCAGTAAATAAATTTTTTCTCATCCCGCTGCTGTTACTTGTTCTGTCTGCTACTCCGATGTCAGCACAACAAGGACTCGTCGACGGAGTTGCCGCCGTTGTGGAGAATGACTATATCCTGTTGAGCGAGGTCAGGCAGTACGCCCAGATGCAAGCCATGCAGATGGGGATGAATCCGTACAATAATCCCCAGGAGTTTAATCGACTGAAACAGCAGGTCTTTCAGTCGCTCATCGATCAAAAAATTATTCAGGCCAAAGCGGAAGAAGATTCCATTATTATCAAAGAGCACCAGGTGGAACAGGCCCTGCAACAACAGATCGACAATATGATTGCCCAGACCGGAAGCGAACAGGCACTGGAAGAGGCACTGGGGATGTCAATGAATGAAATAAGAAACGAGTATCGGGAAGATGTCCGGAAACGATTACTGGTAGAACAGTACCAATCCACAAAATTTGCGGATCTGTCCGTCAGCCGTCGTGAAGTGGAACAATTTTATAATACTTATAAGGACAGTATTCCGGCGATGCCAAAACGGGTGAATATTTCCCATATAGTATTACGTGTCCGGCCCGACAAAAGTGCTGATTCCGCTGCCGTGGAAAAACTCCGGAATTTAAAGCAGCAACTCCAGTCCGGTGCCGATTTTGCAGAATTGGCCAAACAGCATTCCATGGATCCCGGCTCCAGGCAGCAAGGGGGAGATCTCGGATTTGTAGAGAGAGGCACATTAGTACCGGCCTTTGAAGAAGCGGCGTTTGCGCTTGACCCGGGCGGGCTCTCTGATATCATCAAAACCGACTTCGGCTATCACCTCATCAAATTGGAAGAACGCCGGGGTGAAAAAATCCACGTAAAACATATTTTGCTTTCGCCCCAGGCAACGGATCAGGATAACCAGGCCGTCATTCAACGCCTGAACGATTTGCGCGCAGAAGCGCTGACGGGAGCTTCGTTCGATTCTCTGGCCAAACAGCATTCCGAAGATACCGGCGCTGAACTGAATAGCGGGAACCTGGGATGGTTCGAGGTCCCGAACTTGCAGGTTGAAAAATTCAAACAGGTCGTGGATACTATGAAAGCGGGAGATATTAGCAAACCATTCCAGACACAATACGGCTGGCACATTGTAAAACTGAATGATATGAAACCTGGTGGAGAAGTCACCCTGGATAAAAACTGGGTAGAAATAGAACAGATGGTCCTTCGCCAAAAGCAACAACAGGAATACCAAAAATGGCTCAGTAACCTCCGGGATCAGTTTTACATAGATATAAAAATCAGCCCCCAGAATATATAACGACAGTGGTAGAGTGTTTAAGTGTTCAAGTGTTCAGGTGAATAATTTACGGTTACCGCATCACCTGATTTTTATCGCAGTACGGTATTATAGTGCGTGGGATTCTTAAGAGAAATCTTGAATATTATAGTACAGGTATTTTTTCCTTAAACATGTGAACACTTTAATACCGCCGTTAATCTATCCACATTTTGTGGACAACTTTTGTGGATAAGTTCCCCTGGGAGAATTCATCGGGAGTTATACACAGTTACGAACGAAATCAGTCGAGTTATGCACATGAATTCACAGAAAAAGCTGGCTCGGGATTTTGCTCTAATCCCTATGGAAAATACGCTCAAGGGTAGGCCGAAAAAAGTTATCCACAAATCCACAGTGCTTATTATTATAATTAAAGTATTATACCCAATTATTAATTATAGTTCTACGGTGGATAACCACCCCCTCAGCCTATTTTGTATAGCAAAGATAAGTCTGAAGAACCCTAAAAAATCCTTGTTGAAACAGTGGATTTTAAGTAGATTTTATAAATCTATTAAAATTGAATAAGACATAGAAAAATCAGTGGGTTAGCCGAATTCCACAGGAGACAACTTATGCGTTTCTCAGTTGAAAAAGCAGTTTTGCACAGCGCCATCCAGCAGGTCGCGAAAGTCGCACCGGCCAGGTCTACGCTTCCTATCCTGAATTGCATCCTTTTTACGGCGGAAGAGAATAAACTGATCCTGCGGACGACCGATCTTGAAATCACCATGCAGACAATTATTCCTGTGATGGTAGAGGAAGAAGGTCAGGTCGCAATTCCAGCGCGATTTATTGGTGATATTACAGGCGAGCTGCCTGAGACCGAATTACACTTCTCCATGGATGAGGGGTTACAGGTTGAACTGGATACGGAATTCGGCGATTACAATATTGCCGGGAAGGATCCGGAAGAATTTCCGGCGCTGCCCTCAATGGACGAAGAGCAGACCGTGGAGATGGAAAACGACATCCTGAACCGGCTAATAGACAAATCAGCTTTTGCTGTTTCCAAAGATGAATTAAAGCCGGCACTGACGGGGGTTCTCTTTCAGTTTCGGCCGTCTGATACAAGAGCCGTTGCCACGGACGGGCACCGGCTAGTCCGTTGCATTCGCCAGGATGCCGGATCACAGAACTTCCAGGGCGACGTAATTATTCCCACAAAATTTCTGAATATTGTCAGCAGTAATATTAAATCCTCCGAGGGACAAACCAGATTACAGGTCGGCGAAAATCATGTGAAGGTAGAATTTGACGACTCCGTTGTGTATACACGGATTATCGATGAGCGCTTCCCGGATTACGACAGTGTCATTCCGTCTGATAATGACAAGGAAGTGCTGGCGGATATCGACGAGATGTTGTCGACGCTGAAGCGAGTGAATATCTTCGCAAATAAGTCGACACATCAGGTGACATTGAATTTTGATAATAATAAACTGACTGTTGCCACGGATAACCCGGAAAATAACGCATCGGCTCAGGAAGAGTTAAACGTGCAATATACCAGTGAAGCGCTCACCCTGGGTTTCAATGCGAATTACGTGATGGATATTCTCCGTCATCTCGATACCAAGGAAGCCATCATCAAACTGAAGTCCCCTATTAGTGCCGGTCTGATTTATCCGTCGGAACAGGAGCAGGATGAGGACATCACCATGTTGCTCATGCCGATACGGTTGAACGAGTAATTATTCTGATCGATTATCGAACAGACGTGACATTTCGAAACAGGCGGAAGTGAATCAGGCACTCAGATGCCAGTGCGGCGGATAACTATGACGCAATTCCGGAACTATGATAGGCAGACCGCTGAATTCAGCCCGGCGATGAATATTCTCTATGGGCCGAATGGGAGCGGTAAAACTACCGTGCTGGAGGCGATTCATTGTCTGGCCGTGGCAAAAAGTTTTAAAACGCATTACGACCGGCATCTGGTGCAGCACAATACGGATTTTTACCAGCTGGAAGGCGAATTTTCCAATGATAACAAAACAGATTTGATCCAGTTGAATTATATGCCAAACAAAGGGAAAAAACTGTTCATCAATAAGGCAGAGCAGGATAAGCTCTCCATAGTGGTTGGGCGCTATCCCGTAGTGACGTTGACCCCGGAAGATGGAGAAATTACAACCGGTCCACCGGCCGTGCGACGGAAATATATCAACAAAATGATGTCCCAGGCGTCATCGGATCATATGGAAAATCTTATTCAACTCGGCAAGGTGCTGGATCAGCGGAATGCGATTCTGCAGGATGCGGCTGATTCCAATGCGGGCAAAGTGGATGAAACGCTTATCTCCGTCTATGATGATCAACTCATCACAGAGGCCGCAAAAATCGAAAAAGCTCGGCAGGAATTCTTCGAAAATTTCCGGGCGCTTTTCCAGACGGTGTATGAATCATTAAACGGTCTGGAACGGTCGGTTCAGATTCGCTTTTCCCCATCGGTGGCATATGAAAATGATGACCAGTTCGACTCCGAGTTCCGGGAGGCACTGGATCGGCGGAGAAATCAGGAGTTAGCCTTTCGTCGAACCATGGTCGGCCCCCAGAGTGACGTGATCGATCTCTATATGGATGGGAATAGTTTGAGAGAGTACGGGTCCCAGGGTGAGCACAAAATTATCCTGATCGGACTGAAACTGGCGGAGGGTCGCTACATCGCTAACGCCAAGAACCAGTCACCGATTTATCTGTTCGACGATCTGTTCGCAGAACTGGATATTCAGCGGAGTCAGCGAATCCTGAGTGCGCTGGACGATCGGGGACAGATGCTCATCACCTCGACGGACCTGAGTGATGTCCGGCAGCACGGAATCGACATCTCTGGAGAAGGTATTAAAGTTTTTGATATGGAAGAGTTCAAAAGCCAGGGAGCCGCGGCATGAAAGGGATGAGTAAACTGGCGGAGAGCCTCGAAAAGATGATAGACCAGTATGACCTGAAGGGGCCGCTGGATCAGAGTAAAACGCTGGAACTCTGGGATGAGGTGGTTGGCGAAAAACTGGCATCCAAAACACATCCGGAAAAAATAGAACACGGCAAATTGATTGTGAAGGTGGACTCACCCACCTGGCGGAACGAGTTGCAGTTTCACAAGGAGCAGATTAAGAAGGATCTT
Source organism: Candidatus Neomarinimicrobiota bacterium (assembly GCA_021734025.1). NCBI lineage: Bacteria > Pseudomonadati > Fidelibacterota > Fidelibacterota bacterium. The sequence continues at coordinate 102,136 of JAIPJS010000005.1, read as the reverse complement.
AACACCCGGATTGGGAAAAAAATTGTTAAACAGATTGTATTCGTATAGATAAGGGGTTTGCATGGCTAAAGAACAGAAATTGCCTAATGATTATCGTGCCGACAAGATCCAGGTTCTGAAAGGGCTGGAGGCGGTACGAAAACGGCCGGCGATGTATATCGGCGATACCGGCAAGCACGGTTTGCATCATCTGGTGTACGAGGTTGTTGATAACAGCATCGATGAAGCCTTTGCTGGCTATTGTGACGAGATCATCGTCGAGTTGAATGAGGATAATAGCGTGACCGTCCGGGATAACGGGCGCGGTATTCCCGTGGACGAACATCCCACCCAGAAGCGCCCTGCGGTGGAAGTGGTGATGACCACACTACACGCTGGCGGGAAGTTCGAAAAAGGAACCTACCAGGTCTCCGGGGGACTCCACGGCGTCGGAGTCTCAGTAGTCAACGGTCTATCGGAATGGTGCCGGGTAGAAGTTCACCGGGACGGTGAAATCTGGGAACAGAAATACGCCTATGGGAAGATTACCAGTGAATTGGAGCAGATCGGAACCACAGACGAAACCGGGACGATTACCACCTATAAGGCGGATAGTAAAATATTCAAAAAGATCAGTATTGACTATAACACCATCGCCAACCGGATGAAGGAGTTGGCCTTCCTGAATCCCGGGCTGAAGATCGTGATGAAAGATCACCGGGACGGTACGGAAGAGGTTTTCCAGAGCGAAGGCGGCCTGGTGGAATTTGTCCAGTATCTGGACGAAAGCCGGGATCCCATCATCGACAAGGTGATCAGCTTCAGTGATAAAAAGGAAGAGGTGGAAGTCGATGTAGCTATGCAGTATAACGACGGCTACACCGACAATATTTTTACCTTTGTGAACAACATCAATACCGTTGAAGGGGGAACCCACCTCAGCGGTTTTAAAACGGCCCTCACCCGGACCCTGAACACCTATGGGCAGAACAACAACCTCTTCAAGGGCGATTTCACGCTCAACGGTGAAGATACTCTTGAGGGACTGACTTGCGTTATTTCTATTAAAGTGCCGGAGCCGCAGTTCGAGGGGCAGACCAAGACCAAGCTCGGCAATTCCGAAGTCAAGGGGATAGTTCTCTCTGTCTCGACCACCGGGTTGAGCGAATTTTTGGAGCAGAACCCGCGGGTGGCCAAAAACATTATTAACAAGGCGGAGCAGGCAGCTCGATCCAGAGCGGCGGCGCGGAAGGCCCGGGAACTCACCCGGCGGAAGGGTATTCTGGATAACAGCGCCCTGCCGGGAAAACTCGCCGATTGCTCCATCAAGGATCCGGAGCACTGCGAAATTTACCTGGTGGAGGGAGACTCAGCCGGCGGCAGCGCCAAACAGGGCCGGGATCGCCGGTTTCAGGCGATTCTCCCGCTGCGGGGTAAAATTCTGAACGTGGAAAAGGCGCGGCTGGATAAGATTCTGAATAACAATGAAATCCGGACAATTATTACAGCGCTGGGGACGAGTATCGGTGACGACGAATTCGATATCGAGAAACTCCGGTACGGCAAGATTATCATTATGACCGATGCTGACGTGGATGGCGCTCACATCCGGACGCTGCTGCTAACATTTTTCTACCGCTATATGCGTCCGTTGGTGGATGGCGGGCATATTTACATTGCTCAGCCTCCGCTCTACAAACTGAAATCCGGCAAGCAGGAGATGTATGCGTTCGATGACGAAGAACGGCAGATTATCACCAAGCGGCTCCGGAAAAACGGGCGGTCGTCCAAGGTGGATCAACAGCGCTACAAAGGTCTGGGTGAGATGAATCCGGATCAGCTGTGGGAAACCACCATGGATCCGGAGAAGCGAACCATCCTCCGGGTGACGCTGGAAGATGCCGCCGCTGCGGATCGGACATTCTCTACCCTGATGGGGCCGAAAGTGGAACCGCGCCGGGATTTCATCCAGAAAAACGCCCGCTACGTGCGGAACCTGGACGTCTAGACATCTTTGGATAAAAAAACAATTTTAGCATAGAAGGGAACGGAAGTTGGATCTTCAACGCGAACGAGTAACTCCGGTTAGTATCAACGACGAGATGCGGGATTCGTATCTCGATTACTCCATGTCCGTGATCGTCTCCCGGGCACTGCCCGATGTGCGCGACGGAATGAAGCCGGTGCATCGCCGGGTGTTGTACGGAATGCAGGATCTTGGACTCACTTATAACAAGGCATACAAGAAAAGCGCCCGAATCGTCGGAGAAGTGATGGGGAAATACCATCCGCACGGCGATTCGGCGGTGTACGATACCGTGGTCCGGATGGCACAGGAGTTTTCACTCCGGTATCCGCTAGTGGACGGTCAGGGCAACTTCGGATCGGTGGACGGCGACAGTGCGGCAGCTATGCGTTATACGGAAGCGCGGATGTCCCGGATCGCCGGCGAAATGCTGCGGGATCTGGAGAAAGAGACTGTTGACTTTGTCGACAACTTCGATGGTACGCTGGAAGAGCCGGACGTACTGCCGACCGTCTTGCCGAATCTGTTAGTCAACGGTTCCAGCGGTATTGCCGTCGGAATGTCCACGAACATTCCACCCCATAATCTGGACGAAGTGGTCGATGGCATCGAAGCGCTAATCGATAATCCTGATCTCGAAGTTGATGCATTGATGGAACACATCAAAGGGCCGGATTTTCCCACCGGCGCGATTATTTATGGAGCGGACGGCATCAAGGAGGCGTACGAAACCGGTCGCGGAAAAATTACTATGCGAGCCCGCGCACGGACAGAGCAGGTCAAGGGGAACCGGGAAAATATTATTGTCACCGAACTGCCGTACCAGGTGAACAAAGCCAAACTGATTGAAAAAATTGCCCAACACGTCCGGAACGAAAAAATTACTGGCATTTCGGATATCCGGGATGAGTCGGATAAAGAGGGTGTTCGGATTGTCATTGAGCTCAAACGAGATGAGATAGCGCAGGTCGTGCTGAACCAGCTGTTCAAGCATACGCAGATGCAGGAAACGTTTGGTGTTATTAGCATCGCGCTGGTGGGTGGCATACCGAAAGTCCTGACGCTGAAAGAGATGCTCCAGCACTTCATCGATTTCCGGCACGAGGTTGTGGTACGCAGAACCGAGTATGAACTGAACAAAGCCCAGGAACGTGCGCACATCCTGGAAGGCTATAAAATTGCCCTGGATAACCTGGATGAAGTCATCAAGATCATCCGGGGATCGGATAACCCGACGGATGCCAGGGAAGCGCTGATGGATCGGTTTGAGTTTTCCGAGGCACAAGCGCAGGCAATTCTGGATATGCGGCTCCAGCGACTCACCAGCATGGAAATCAAAAAGGTGGTGGAAGAATACAAGGAAATTCTGAAGACCATTTCCCGTCTGGAAAATATCCTGGAAAGCCGGCCCCAGCGGATGAGCATCATCAAAAAAGAGTTGACCGAGCTGCGGGAACGGTTTGGCGATGAGCGGCGGACGGAAATTATCCGTGATGCCAAGGAATTTTCCATCGAAGATATGATCGCCGATGAAGAAATGGTGGTTACTATCACGCATACCGGCTATATCAAGCGGACGCCGGTGAGCACGTTTCGCCGGCAGCGGCGGGGCGGTCGTGGACTGCAGGGCGCAGGCACCAAGGACGATGATTTCATCGAGCACCTGTTTATAGCGTCGACCCACGACTACATGCTGTTCTTTACGGAGCTCGGTATGGTCCACTGGCTCAAGGTGCACGAAATCCCACAGGCCGGACGAGCCTCCAGGGGCCGGGCAATTGTCAATATCCTCAATCTGAACGAGGGCGATACGGTGACCGCATTCCTGAACGTGAAGGAGTTCACCGAGGATCATTACGTCACCATGGCCACCAAAAACGGCCAGGTAAAGAAGACCGAGCTGGCGGCATACTCCAATCCGCAAAAGGGCGGGATATACGCAATAGATATTCGCGAAGGAGATCGCTTGATTGAAGTTAGCTTAACCGACGGCGATCAGGATATCATTTTGGGAACCGCAAACGGGAAAGCTATTCGCTTCCACGAAAGCGATGTCCGTCCCACCGGGCGCCGCACGCAGGGTGTAAAAGGCGTCACCCTTAAAGATAACGACGATGAAGTGGTTGGTATGGTGCCGGTGAAGCGTGAGGGCACGGTCCTCGCGGTTTCTGAGAGCGGATTTGGCAAGCGAACGGAAGTACTGAATTACAACGTTCAAAAACGTGGCGGCCAGGGCGTAATTACCATCAAGACCACGAAAAAGGTCGGCCGGATGGTGGCATTGAAGGAGGTCGTGGACAACGATGATCTGATGATAATCACCCAGAAAGGCGTTTTGATTCGTCAACCTGTGGAGACCATCGCGACCATTGGACGAAATACCCAGGGTGTAAAACTCATCCGACTGGACGAAGGCGACAGAATTGCCGCCGTCACCCGGGTCGTTGAAAATGAGAACGGGGAGGAGAATGACGATGAGGAATAAAAGACGAAACCGGCGGTGACGGTCTCTCAGAGATACGTTGATCTCTGTGCCCGGATTAGATTTACTATTGAGTGTTTGGTTGTACTGACCTATATCCGTATTTCCCAATTATTGGTGTGACCTATTTCATGGTACTTCCAGCCCGAAGTAGTATCTTTCCAAATTGATAGTCCTTTTAAGGAGAAAGTAATGCGAAAAAAATATATGTTTACGGTTCTAATTGCCTGTCTCCTGACCACGGGTCAGCTCATCGGCATAGAACCGACTCCCGAAGTGAAGGAACAATGGCGGAAACAGGGGTTGTTAAAGCAGTATCAAAATCAGAGAAACGCACACTATAATCGCGGGATTGATACACCGTCAAAGTATGCTCCGGATCTGAGTAATTTGCGAAAGTCGGGGTTTGGTAAAGCGGCACAGGCCGATTATTTAAACGCACTAGTAATTCTCGTGGATTTCGCTGATCATCAGGCTGATTCAGCCAGCACGCCTGCTGAATTTGACACCTTGCTATTTTCCGAAAACGAGTATTCCACGGGGAGTATGAACGACTGGTATTTGGAGAATTCTTACGGAGAAATCGGGATTACCGGAACGATAACACCCTGGCTGCGAATGCCGGAGAACTACTCTTATTATGTGGATGACCAATACGGTTTTGGCTCATATCCCAACAACGCTCAGAAGTTAACAGAGGACGCCATCGCGGCGGCGGATTCCCTTGTAGATTTTACCCAGTACGATAACAACAGGGATGGAATCGTAGACGCTTTGTTTATCGTCCATGCCGGTGACGGCCGGGAAACCAGCGGCAGCGATCAAGATATTCATTCGCATAAATGGTCAATTGAACCGGTCACCTATGATGAGGTTGAAATCCGAGATTATTCCATGGAGCCGGAACTCCATGATACCAGTCTCGTCCGAATGGGTGTCTTCGGACACGAATTCGGTCACATTCTCGGCTTGCCCGATCTGTATGATACTGATGATTCGGACGGGAATTCAGCCGGTATTGGCTTTTGGTCCATGATGGCTGGCGGATCGTGGGGTGGTGGGGGTAAGCGGCCGGTCCATTTCGACGCTTGGTGTAAAAAAGAGTTGGGCTGGATAACGCCAACGGTGTTATCGGCAGATTCAAACGGGTTAGAGCTGCCGCCGGCCGAATCAACGCCGAAAGCGTACAGACTCTGGACGGAAGGCAAGATGGAAAACGAATATTTCTTGCTCGAAAACCGGCAGCAGAGGGGGTTTGATGAATCACTACCCGAAGAAGGACTTCTAATCTGGCACATTGATGAATCTATCTCAAACAACGGGTACGCCTGGCATAAAAAAGTGGCGCTGGAGCAGGCTGACGGACAGTATGATCTGGAAAATAATAACGCCTCCGATGCCGGAGATCCATATCCCGGTACATCCTCCAATATGGAATTTAGTTATAACACGATACCCAACAGTAAGAGTTATTCCGGAGAGGATACCTTCGTTCGGGTCGCGAATATCGCAGAGATAAATTCAGATATTACGTTCGACGCAGAAGTGACCATATCGCGGCCGCTGCTTACCTTTGAGGGTTTCCGAATTTACGACAGGGGCTCAAACGGAAACGGCGCACTGAATAGCGGAGAGATCGATACCATCGGCGTGGCGATAAAAAATGAAGGGACGAAGCTAGAAAATGCGTCAATCTTCATTTCAAGTAACCACCCGGATCTGACAATCCTCAGAGATTCCATTAATGTTGGCACGCTGCAAGCAGATACCGAGGTCCGGGATGATACGAGTTTCATTGTGCAGGTCAATCCGGATGCCGCCGAATGGGGTATTTCCAGAGTGTATTTCCACGCGACTGGCCGGAATAGTTTTACCTTTTCCGATTCCATGGATTTTATTATAGATCAGGGATACGGCTTTGATGCCGACATGGAGACCGGACACCTTATCTGGTCTCATTTTCCCGTAACAAAAGAATTTAATGACGAGTGGCATCTCAGTTCTGTTCGAAATGCTACGACCAGCGGAAAATACAGCTGGAAAGTGGGTGATCCCGCCCGGAATCTCTACAGCGATAATTCCGATGCCGCGTTACAAACGCCTGTCTTGTATTTAGAGGATTCCATCGATTACGAGTTGGTATTTAAGCAATATCTGGATGCCGAAGACGATTCTTCGGCTCCCGGGTATGCCTGGGACGGCGGCCGGGTGGAAATAACCGCGGACAGTGGGCGTACCTGGGAAGCCGTAACCCCGATAGGAGGATATCCGTATCAAATTATCGATAATCCCGACTCGCCGTTTGACGCCGAAACGCCGGTCTTTTCCGGATTTACCGGTTGGGAACAGGTTCGGGTTCCGCTCGATGATTATTTCGGAGAAATCATCATTCGGTTCCGATTCGGTTCAGACGCCTATGTTACAAAAGAGGGTTGGTATGTCGATGATGTCAAGGTGCAGAGCCAGACGATTCTCGCCGTGGGCTCCGACCGGAATGCCTTACCTGGGGCGACCGAGCTACTGCCGAACTATCCCAATCCGTTCAATCCAGTGACGACGATTCCGTACCGGATAAGTAATCCGGCACCCGTGCACTTGGCCGTCTACGATCTTCGCGGGAGAACAATCCGAACACTCGTTAATTCCCGGGAGGAATCCGGCAGCTACACCGTGCAGTGGAACGGTCGTGATGCCTATGGACATCCGGTCGGATCCGGGATCTATTTTCTGCGGTTGTCCGTTGGAAGGGAAATGCCGCAAATCCGGAAATTGACGCTGATACGGTAATCAGATGCCCGCTTTTCTCTTGCATCAAATACCGGAACCGGATATTTTGCCATCTCATGAATGACACAACCGCTACAGGAAATCGGATCAAAGAAGTTTTTGACCGGATAGACCAGGCCGCCAGTCAATCCGGTCGCACCAGAGATGACATCACTGTGGTTGCCGTGGGGAAAACACACCCGGCCGAAGATTTTTTTCCAGTGATTGAGGCGGGTATCCGGCATTTTGGTGAGAGCCGGATACAGGAGGCGGAAGAAAAAAAACCGCAGCTATCAGAGTACGATATCAAGTGGCATATGATCGGGCATTTACAGCGGAATAAGGCCAAAAATGCGATCCGGATGTTCCAGCAGCTGCACAGCTTGGACAGCAAGAGACTCGCACGGCGATTGCAAAAGCAACTTGCCAAAGAGGAAATTAGCGATTTTACAGCGTTCATTCAGGTGAACACCTCCGGCGAAGAGAGCAAATACGGCATTGATCCGGATCGACTGGCTCCGCTAATGGATTTAATTGAGGAGGAATGTCCGCGACTCCGGGTGAACGGTCTCATGACTATGGCGCCGCTCACGGAGGAGGAATCCCGGCTTCGGAAATCCTTTAGTGCGCTCCGGGAGCTTGCAGAGAAGACCGATACGACGAATTACGGATCTATTGAATTTGGAGCCCTCTCGATGGGCATGACTAACGACTACGAAATTGCTATCCAGGAGGGCGCGACGCACGTGCGGATCGGGCGCGCTATCTTTGGAGAAAGGTTAAGTCGCTGATGTTTCTAATCGGAAATTTGGTGACGGCGGTGGCGACAATTTTGCAGATTGTAGTGACGGTATATTATTGGCTTCTGATCATCCGTGTGGTGCTTTCCTGGGTGCCGGTAAACCGGAGCAACCAACTTGTGATCCTGTTGGAAAATGTCACCGATCCGCTACTAAACTTGTTTCATCGATATATCCCGCAGCTCCGCCAACAAAGCCAATCCCTGGGATTTGATTTTACACCCATTGTTGCCTTTCTGGCGCTCTACTTCATTGACATCTTTTTAATTGAATCGCTTTTTGATTTAGGACAAACATTAACGCCCTGAGGGGGAAGCTGCTGTGAAAATTACGCCGATAGAGATACGGAAATACGAATTTAAAAAGACGTTTCGCGGGTACGATCCGGATGAAGTTCGATACTTTTTGGAGATGATGGCGGATGAAATGGAGGCGCTGAACCGGGAAAAGATCTCGCTGGAGCAAAAGGTTCAGCAATACGATGAACAGCTGAATGAGTACCGCCAGATCGAAAAATCCATGCAGAATGCCCTCATCGTTGCGAAGGAGACGTCCGACAAATCACTGGCCAATACCAAGAAGGAGTCCAAGCTGATTATCGCGGATGCTGAGGCCCGCGCGGACCGTATAGTGGAGCAGGCCCGGAAGGAAGCCAGTAAAATTCAGCAGGAAATCACACGGTTGAAAATTCAGCGGGATACGTTTATTGTAAAAATCAAAAACCTGCTCCGTTCCGAGTTGGAACTGTTGGAAGCCATGGATGAGGTGGAAGATATCGACGAAATGGACTTTGATGAGATTGAGGACGACGAGGAATTTGACGCAGAGAATATGAAAAAGGAAATGCGCGAACTGGACGAAGAATTATACAAGGATATTGATGAGGAAGATATTGAGGATTTGGACGACGACGAAGTCGATATCACTATAGATGATGAAGGCAGACCGTAATTTCTCCGGTGGCAACTCTTAGCAATACACTTCCAAACACAGATATACTGAAAGAAGCTGGTCTTCCGGTTAACACAGTATCGACTGTAATTCTTCTCACCCCTCGGGTCCTCCCGGCTATACGCAAATTCGACGATATTAAGAAAATTTCCTATTCAGATATCCCTGGAATGGAGCTTTTGGTGGGTGGGGGCTTTTATTTCGCGGAGACAAACACAAAACAAATTTTGTTTGCGGGGGTGGTTGACACAGACTCTTTGCAGGATAGGATTACTCCGGTTCGCGTAGCCCGGCTGTGCGGAATTAACCGGTTACTAATGATTGGGACTGCCGTTTCTTTCCGGGAGAGCGAAAGCGCGTTTGTGATCGTCCGGGATCATATTAATTTGCTGGGAGATAATCCGCTGATTGGCCCCAATGCAGATAGGTTTGGCACCAGGTTTCCGGACATGACGGATGTCTACCCGGCTGATTTCGCCGGAAAAATACGAGACGAATTACGGTTTCTCACCGGGAAGGAAATAATCGACGGGGTATTGGTCGCCGTAGATGATATCGCCGATATGTCGCCGTCGGAACGCCAGGCGATCGGGGAAGTCGGGCAGTGCTATCTGACCAGTGAATTAGTACCTGAATCAATCGGAGCAAAGCACACTGGTATGGAAATTGGCGCTGTTCTGGTTTCTTCGGACGAAAAGGACCGTGATATCTCGTCAGATGATGCGGAGTGTCTCCATCAGTTGTTGGTACGGGGGGCAGGAAAATTTTTTTAGGAAAGCACTTGCATATTATAAAGCAATTGGATAGAATTTATTTGTACGAAGTTTGTTCGTTTTTTTGTCGACACCAGGTCGTTCAGAGTTTAACTGATATTCAATAGTGAGCAAAGGAGGAGAAAATGGCATACGCACGTGGTAGTGCCAACAGGGTTATTTTAGTCGGAAATGTCGGTGGAAAGCCGGAGGTCCGGTATACAAATTCCGGGGCGGCTGTCGCCAATTTCACAATGGCGACAAACGAAACCTGGACCGACAATAACGGGAATCGCCAGGATCGCACGGAATGGCACCGAATCGTGGCATGGCGGAAAACGGCCGAGTTGTGCGAACAGTATGTGGATAAGGGGTCGTTACTCTATATTGAAGGCCGGCTACAAACCCGGGACTGGGAAGACAAAAACGGCGTAAAGCGGTATACAACGGAAGTTGTGGTGGACACGCTGACCATGCTGGGTGGACGCGGAGGAGATACTGGCAGCCAGACGTCCAGCGAATCCAGCGCGCCGCAGCCTGAACCGGAAGAAGATGAAATGGATGATCTGCCGTTCTAATGCAGTGATCCTTGCTTCTTCTGGCGGAAAGTAATAATCTTGTTCTGACAGATATCGATTTTTCAAAGGGGAGAAATCAGAACAGTGCAGTTTAAAATTGCCGGAATCTGGCGGAGTCTTGCGTGGGGATGTGCGCAGGCCGGGCGGCCGTCAATACAGATACAGCTTGCCAGCGAACGCGTTTTCCCTGAAGAGGATGAGACCTATACGTCCATATCATTTCAGGCATTGGTTCATCTGCTGACCCGCCCGTTACGTCAATTACATACGGTTCAGATACACGCTGTGTCCTTCGATGCACAAGGACAAATTGTATCGGTTGATGATCCCCTGAGTCAGACGCACATTCACCACTTTATAACCTATTTGCTTGGCGATTTTGATAACCGGGTGATTGTGCACACCAACAATGCCACAGATATCTCCCTGGTGGATCCCCGGACAAATGTCGTTCTGACGCCGATTATGCCAAGCCGGGGCGATCCGGATGTCAACTACTGGCCCAACCTGAATTATCTCAGTGAAGAGGGAGAAATCCTCTTTACGCTCGATACCAGCAAAGATTATCATTGGATGAAACAGATGGTCGCCCGGTACAGCCTCTCAGACCGTTTTACGGTATATGTTACCATCCAGGGGCATCCGCAGGTTCGGGATCAATGGGCAAAACAGATAATTAAGGATTCACTCCAGGTTCACCTGCTACCGCCTGTGCCATTTACACCGCTCCCGATCAGAGTAGATCGGTCGTTTCGTCAGCGGCCGGAGTAATCAAGTTGATCCTCTTGGAAGAGGGTGCTTCTCTTCTCTGTACAGATAAATTGAAATAAATAATGGAACGTTCGCATTTAATATCTTGACACTATTTCGTCAAATAGGTACTTTTTTCGGGCATAGGGGACGTGTTTTTCAAATAGAACGAAAACAAATTCGATTACGGTTGTACATAAGCTAGTTATATTCCTGTAAAAATCTGATGGGCCGGGATATTTCGGTATAGTACCGAACGATCGGTCTCATTGGTCTTTTTTAAGAGAATTATATTAAGTCAGATAATAGCAAATTGTGAAAATAGCCCACGGAGGCTCACGTGCAAATAGGAAATGATACTTTTGTTACTTTGGATTATAACGTTCAGACCGCAGACGGGGAGCAGGTCGACTCATCTGATGAGCGCGGACCCTTAGAGTTTGTTGTCGGTGAAGGAAAAATTCTACCCGCACTGGAAAAAGAACTGATTGGTATGGAAGTCGGAGAGGAAAAAACCGTTACGCTAAAGGCAGAGGATGCCTACGGCGAATACGATGATGAAGCGGTGACGGAAGTCCCGAGAAACAAGTTTCCTGAAGACGAGGAAATTAAACCCGGGATGGAGTTTGTCGCCCAGGTCCCGGATCAGGAAGAGCGGGTTGTGAAAGTGAAAAACGTCAGCAGCGATGCGGTTACCATCGATTTCAACCATCCGCTCGCCGGAAAAAAATTGAAGTTCAATGTATTCGTTCAGGAAGTACGAGAAGCAGAAGAAGGCGACTACAGTTCAGGACAAGAGAACCAGTAATCCGCAAAACAAAACAGTGTAATAGACTCGACGGAATCAGTTAATCCGGTTAGTCTGTTCAAATCAAAAGAAGGTAGTACATCATGGCACAGGGAAAAGTAAAATGGTTTAACGCGCAAAAGGGCTACGGATTCATCGTCTATAAGGGCGAAGACCTGTTTGTCCATTGGTCTGAAACGGAAGAAGACCTCCTGGAGGAGGACGAGGTGACCTTTGAAGTGGAGGAGACGGAAAAGGGGAAAAAGGCGACGAATGTTAAGAAAAAACGCCCCGGATCCTTTAACTATTCCTATAAGGCGAAGACGGAAGAAGAATAATCCGCAGTAAAAAAGCCGGCCACGTCGGACCGGCTCGTAGTTTACCTGTTGTGGGTTCGCAACATCACTTGAAGTTGATTGCAATCTCTCGTTGACGTGAATCTTTCGTTTTTGGCAAGGTAACAGTCAGAACCCCATTGCTGTAATCGGCCCGAATTTTATCCTGCGCAATGTCGGCATCAAACCGAACAGCGCGATGAAATGTCCCAAAACGGCGTTCGTTGTAATGCGGGGTGTTTTCTTCATTCAGCGGTTTTTCACCACGAAGTTCCAACACATTATCTTTAAATGAGATGTTAATGGAGTCCTGTGCCACTCCGGGAAGCTCGGCAGAGAGCACAAATTCTTGTTTATCTTCCACAACATCCAGGTTTGGTCGCCAGTGTGACGTAAATTCCGGAGATTCGGATTCCCGTTCCGAAAGCATTGAGTCAAACAGTTGGTCAAAACCCCTCCGGTGATTGCGTGTGCGATGGCGAGCGGGGGCAAGTCTTATGCGTGTCATTTTGTCCTCCTTGGTTGTCGGTGTATTATCATTCATAGTTGCTGTATATAAAACAAGTCTCGTGCCAGCGGGAATTACTCGCCAACTTGGCATATTTAGTGAAACGGAGCTGTCGGATTGCATGATCCCGATGCCACGGTGACGCAGAATTTTTCGTCAAATGTCATAAAGGAAACCATTTTGGCAGAGATAAGAACAGGGTATAAAAACAAAAGCCCGGCGACTGCCGGGCTTTTGAATCATCAGTTGGTGAACTCAGTTATTTCTTAAAGTTCACCGGAATCTGTTTGTGCATGGTTTCTTTCGTCTTCGGCATCGTGATGGTGAGAACACCGTTTTCGTAGTCAGCCTTCACATTGTCGCTGTCAATGTCACTGTCCAGGCGAATCATCCGCTGGAAGGAGCCGTATACCCGCTCACGATAGTGACGGTTTTCGTCGGAGTCTTCCTTCTCAAACTTCTTTTCGCCCTTCAGCGTCAGCACGTTATCCTTGATGGAGATACTGATATCGTCCTCATCAATTCCCGGTAGTTCAGCGGTGACCACATAATCTTTTTCGCGTTCCGTAATGTCAACGGCGGGACGCCAGTTACCAACGCTGGTTTCGGTGTCTTCCGTGTCCACGTTACGCGTCAGCCGATTGAACAGCCGATCGAAATCATTCCATGCACTCATCAGTTCATTTGTTGGGTTCCATCGTGTAAGAGCCATAATGAATACCTCCTTTTAGTTATTCTTTATTTGGTTTTTATCAGAGTTTTGAAATCTTTTTTCTTCATTTTCACTAATTATAGTTACAAGGGATATGCCAATCGATTTGAATGGAAAATTTGGCAGTCAGGAGGCCACTCCAGATGCCAAACCGAAACACGCCATTGGAAAAATTGACAGAACTAAACGCAAATTGACACACTGGAGATTCAACTTGGCAGAGTTCCGTTCCATCCCCTAATTTATCGTACTATGCCAGACTCCAAGAATTCCATTGAAGAAAAGAGCGCCGTACTCTTTAAAGCGAAGCCGTACGCTTTTTCCGTATCTATAGATATCATCACCAGTTACTCCTTTGACCGGAAGGGGCGCCTCATCGGCGCCTACGTGGACGGCATCAATTATAAGCGCGGATTGGATAACAGCGTACTCATGAAATGGACCGATTATTCCAGTGAAGGGCAGCGCCGGCGCCGCCGGAAACTCTCCGATGACGAACGCAAAGACTTTTTCCAACGGATGACAAGGCGGCTCACCAACATTAAAATACATTCGGAACGTTATAACATCGAGATGCCGGAAGGCACAGATATCGCCTGGGAATGGTTTAACCGATGCCTGGCATACGACTTTGAGGCGCTGGAAGCGGATGCGGATCAATTCCACAAAGTATACAAACCGGTTACCATTTTGCCGCCGGATCAGTATTACTCCCTGGTACTGCAGATCACGGAAGGCTGCTCCTACAATAAGTGCACCTTTTGTAATTTTTATCAGGATCGTCCGTTTCGAATCAAATCGCCGGAGGCGGTTGAAGGACATATTCACGGGGTGAATGACTTCTTTGGTGAGAGTATCGGACTCAGACAATCCATTTTCCTGGCGGATGCCAACGCGGTTATCATGCCCCAGGAGCGGTTGCTGAAGATCCTTCGATTGATACACGAACATTATACTATCATCGCCGATAACGAGAGAAAACGGGAAGTCGCCCGGCGCCGGCGGAACGGCGAAGTCATCTTTGACGGGATCTACTCATTCATCGACCTGTTTACCGGGGAATATAAATCAGCGTCGCAGTTCCGCGAGATGGCCGACCACGGAGTCCAACGGGTCTACATCGGGATGGAGAGCGGAAGTGAAGCACTGCTACAGTTTCTACAAAAACCCGGTAGCAAAAGTGAAATGGTGGACGCCGTAAATAACATCAAAGCCGGCGGAGTGAATGTCGGCGTCATTATATTGATTGGTGCCGGTGGCAAGAAGTATCAGCGGGTCCATGTTGAACATACCATAGATGCGGTGAACCGCATGAATCTGGACGCCGATGATTTTATTTACTTTTCCGATTTTTACCCGCAGGATAACACGTCGTATCAGGATGTTGCTAAAGAAGCGGGTATTGAGGCATTGTCCTGGCATGATCGACGTGCGCAGGAACAGCAGATTCGTGAAGGATTACGCTATCGGGATCCCAAAACCGGCCCGATGATCACAAGGTACGATATTCGTGAATTCTTATATTAAGCGTGTGCCTAGAAATCGTCATTCCGAGTGGAATCCGGCGGAGCTAAGGAATTGCGTTATTAAAAGCGCTATATTTAGAATCAATATTTCCGGAAATCAGCCCCAAAGAGGATCCTTCGATTTACCAAACAAATGCGAGGCGACTCAATGAAACACCTGATAGCTGCTCTGGTACTCATTGTATTTTCGGCACTCCTCTTTTCCGGATGCTCTACTCCAACCACAGATCTCAACAACCCAAGGGTGATTGCCACCACGGATGGCGAAATTGACGATCAGTGTTCCATAGTGCGATTTCTGCTCTATACTAATGATTTGGACGTCGAGGGTATTGTCACTTCGAGCTCCCAATACCACGCACACGGTCATAATTGGGCCGGCGATGACTGGGTTCAACCATACCTGGAGGCATACGCTGACGTCTACCCCAACCTGATCAAGCATGACCCGGACTATCCCACGCCGGAGTATCTACAATCGGTGACCAAGCTCGGGAATGTAAAGGCAGAAGGCGCCATGGATGAAAAGACTCCGGGCTCCCGGCTGATTGTGGACGTCCTCCTGGATGAGTCGGACGACCGGCCGGTGTGGCTGCAAGCCTGGGGCGGACCCAACACCATCGCGCGGGCGCTGAAGACCATTGAGGAAGAGCACCCGGAAAAAATGGAGGAGGTGGCGAACAAGATCCGGTTTTACTTCATCTGGGAGCAGGATTCGACGTATCAATCATATATCCGGCCCCATTGGGGGCAGCACAATATTCCAACGATCATCTCCGATCAGTTCCTTGCCATGGCGTACGACCATCAGCGGAGGGAGATACCCGAGGAAAAGAAACACTATTATTCCGCAGAATGGATGAACCAGCATCTGCTGCAGGATCACGGCCCTCTGCTCAATTTGTACCAGGCGCATGATAATGGACGGTTCCGGTCCGAGGGCGACACGCCTGCGTTTCTGCACGTTATACCGACCGGATTGCGTAGCGCAGAGTCACCCGGCTGGGGGGGTTGGGGCGGTCGTTTTGTGAGCGTGCGTGATAATACCTGGCTCGATCCCGTGCCGGAAGTCGGATATGAGTATCCCGAGGGACGATGGTACACGGAAACGGCGTACGGCCGCGTACGCCTGCGGCAGGAAATTCCGAACGGCGAAATACTCACCGAGTATTTCAAACCCCAGTGGCGCTGGATTGATGCCATCCAGAACGATTTTACCGTCCGGGCCGACTGGTGCGTCCAGTCGTATGCAGAAGCGAATCATCCGCCAGCGGTCGAACTGGCTCACAATTGGGAATTAACCGTTCAGCCCGGCGAAACAGTCCAACTAAGTGCCCGGGGCACCCGGGATCCCGATGGGGATGAACTAAACTACCGCTGGTGGCAGTATCAGGCGGCGGACTCCTATGGCGGGGCTATCGCTCTTCAGGATGCCGAAACGCAAGATGCTTTGTTCACAATGCCCGCCGATGCCGGTGGTGGCGAAACCATCCATGTAATCTGTGAGGTGACGGATCAGGGGACGCCGCCCCTCACTCGGTATCAACGGGTGGTTGTGACTGCGGGATCATAAGAACCCCGGTTGGACTGGTGCACGCAATCATATGAGGAAGCCAATCATCCGCCCGTTCCTGCCTTGGGGCACCCTGAAGCAATCACCATACAATCGGGCGAGGGGTTTGATTTGGATGCGAGCGGCACGAGCGATCCGGATGGCGATAATCTGAGTTGCCGGTGGTTTCACTATCCCGGGGCGTATGGGTAAACGCCCCTGAGGTCGAACAAGAACACACAGCTCATTTTATCTTAAAGGTGACCGATAAGGGAGAGCCTCCGCTCACCTGGTATAAAAGAGTGATCGTAACAATAACTCCATGATCCAATGCATATGAAAAAGAGTGCAAAAGAAAGGAACCATGAAACCAGGCACGGTGACAGACTTTGGCAAAATTGTAATACTGATTATTTTCCTGGGATGGAATGTTCGTATCTTACCCGCGCAACCACGTATTTCATCAGGTGCGAAAGAAGATACACAGCAGGTTGAGCAGAAGATAAAAGCGTTCCCCGGCGCGGAAGGATTTGGCGCCTTTGCGCAGGGCGGTCGTGATGGCCGTGTACTCCACGTAACCAACCTCACCGATGATGGAAAGGGAAGCTTACGGTGGGCGATCCAGCAGGAAGGTCCTCGTACGGTTGTCTTTGATGTATCGGGAACGATTATCCTTGAAGGCGAGATTTCCATTGAAAATCCGTATATCACCATTGCGGGGCAAACGGCTCCCGGCGACGGCATCTGTCTCCGGGACGCCCCACTCGAAATAAGCACCCATGACGTGGTGATTCGTTACCTCCGATCCAGGCTTGGTGACCAAGGGGAGCGAGGCGATGCGATTTCCATTTCTGAAGGCCATGATATCATAGTCGATCATTGCTCCGCCAGCTGGAGTACCGACGAGGTCCTCTCGGCCTCGACCGGCGACCCTGATCTGACCGACGTGACCGTGCAATGGTGTTTTATCACCGAGGCGCTGAATTTCGAAAACCACGGTTTCGGTTCACTCATCCGGGGAACCGGGGGAGCCCGGTACAGTTACCATCATAACCTCTACGCCCATAACCGGGGACGCAACCCCCGTCCCGGCAACTACGACAGGAATCCCCGCCAGGAAGATCCGGACGGCCTCCTGCTCGATTTTCGCAATAACGTCATATACAACTGGGGAGGGGCGCATGCCGGCTACAATGCCGATTCGGAAAGTATTACCAAACTGAACTACGTTGGAAATTATTTAATTCCCGGCGCCAATTCCGAAAACAACGGTATTGCCTATCAGACCGGTTCGCCGTTCAACAAGGCGTACTTCCAAAACAACTACTATGACTACGAGAAACCGAGCAACCGGTGGGAGGTGGTGAGGTTCGGTGCCGACTGGAGTCAAGAGCAGATTGACGCGTACAAACAGAATCAGCCGTTCTCAGCGGGAACAATAGCAACCGATGATCCACAGAGGGCATTTGAAAAAGTGCTTACCCATGGTGGTGCAAGTATCCCGAATCGTGATGCTGTGGACTCACGTATTGTTGTGCATGTCCAAAACCACTCGGGAAATATCATCGACAGCCATAGCGAAGTCGGCGGTTGGCCGGATTTACAGAGCCAGCCAGCACCAACCGATACTGATCGTGATGGCATGCCCGATAGTTGGGAAAAGAAGAACGGGCTTGATCCCAAAGATGCCAGTGACCGGAACAATGTCGCACCCGATGGATATACCATGCTGGAAAAATATCTGAACAGTCTGGTGGATTCAGGTTGGACGGATTAACAAGGAGAATCAGGCTGTAGATCAGTGGATATTCTCTCAAATATCAACTTTTATATCATATCCTCCGGCAGGAGTGCATAGAGAAATGCGTCATGAAGCTCGTCATGTAACTCCAGTCTATTCCGGAGCCGGGCTTCTTTCGTAGCGCCTATCTTTTCGGCAACCTGCTGACTGGCCACGTTATCTACAGACATCACGATTTCGATCCGGTTGAATTCCAATTCCTCAAAGGCGAACCGGGCTGTCATTAATGAGGCGGTCGTCGCAATACTCTGCCCGGTGGCCGAACTTCGCACCCAATATCCGAGATTTGCCACTTTATGCGGCTGATCGATCTGATTCAGTCCCACGCCCCCAAGCAATCGACTCTCATCCTCCGCAAATATCGCGAAGTTGAATTCCGTTTTATCCTCCCAGGACTGCGTCGCGTGATCAATCCATGCTTCACTGTCTTCTTTGGAATAGGCCGGATGGCACCACGGCAGCCAGGGATACACCTCCTCGACTGATTCTTTGGCTGCCTCGTACAGTTTTTTAAGATCGTCCTCCCGGTACGGGCGGATCTTGATGCGGTTTTCCGTGAACGTTCGATGGGGACTCATCCCAGCGGCCGGTTTTTTATTCGTCGCTGGAATCTTCGGCGCCCCATTGTAATATCTGGTTTCGCCACATATCGGTCATATCGTACGGCGCCGGATCGCCGCCGAGGTATTTATGAAACCAGTAGAGGTGCGCATTATAGTAGAAGGGCATGGATTTGAGCCGGTCCGGCCAGTGTCCGTCATTTTCGAAGACGATGAGTTCGGATTTGACTCCCATCTTCCGGAGGTCGGTGAACAGTTGTAAGCTTTGGGTATACGGGACGCGAAAATCCTTTTTCCCGGTGATGACCAGGCACGGTGTGCTGAAATTTTCGACATAACTGGATGGGGACCATTTTTCGTACTGCCCCGAATTCCAGGGCTGGCCGCCAAGGTCCCACTCCGGAAACCAGAGCTCTTCAGTCGCGCCGTAAAACGATCGGAGATCGTACACGCCCATCATGGAGACGAGTGCCTTGAAGCGGTCGGTGTGTCCCTCAAACCAGTTCATCATGTAGCCGCCGTACGACCATCCCATGGCGCCCATTCGGTCGGCATCTACATACGGCAGGCTCTCCAGATAATCGCTGACCGCCATCAGATCTTCAAAGACCTGTCCACCCCAGTCTCCAGAGATCTGAGCGGTGAATTCGTGCCCGTATCCGGTGGAACCCCGTGGATTGCTGAAAGCCAACACGTAGCCGGCGCCGGGATACATCTGGTAATCGCCGCGAAAGCTGTTCCCGAACATTCCCTGCGGGCCGCCGTGCACATTCAGGATAAGCGGGTAATTTTTGTCCGGATCAAAATTGTGCGGCTTCACAATAAATACCTGAATTTTCTTCCCGTCAGTGCTTTCCACCCAGGTGGATTCCACCGGACGAAAATCCACCTCTTTCAGCAGGTCCTTATTGAAGTGCGTTAACTGGGTCTGACGGCTCTCGTCCGAGCGCACCGAAAAGATCTCAGTCGGCATATCAACGGCGGTGTGGCCGAAGAAGATGGTTTTCCCGTCCGGGCCCATGTCGAATCCCCGGGTGTACACCTCCGGGACAACCATTTCGATATCTCCGGAATGAATTGACAGCTGCCGGAGGGGATAATAACCCTGAAAAGGAGAATCGAAGTAAATGGTCTTCGAGTCCGGTGTCCACTGGAAATCAGAAATATTGTTGCGGAAATTTTCGGTGAGCACCCGGCGTTCGCCGGTTTTCCGGTTATAGAGCGCAAGCCGCATAAGATCGGATTCGTATCCCGGCTGCCGCTGCATGGTATACCCAATGTATTTGCCATCCGGAGAATAGCGCGGATGGCCGTCGAAGGCCGGATTATCTTTGGTAAGATTCGTGAGTTTTCCGCCGGCGATCGGGACTGTCCAGAGGTCACCATTGGTGGAGGCGGCAGGCACGCTGTCCGGATTGGAAACGAATACCACCTCTTTGCTGTCCGGAGAGATGTCGAATCCGGGACCACCACCCAGGTCAAACCGGGGAGATTCCCGATCGCCTGGCGTTAGATCCACCAGTTCGCCGCTCGTGAGATCTTTGGAAAACAGGTGACGACGCTTTCCATCCTTAAAATAGGTCCAATGCCTGTACAGGAGGTTATCGGCATAGTGCGCTTTTACCGGGCCGGCATCCGTATCCTCCTGGAGTGCTTTATTCTGTTCTGAATCAGCGCCGGCTTCAGGGAAGACTCTGGAAGAGAATACCAGGTATTGTCCGTCGGGGCTCCAGCGAGGGTTATCAACACCCATGCTGAAACTCGTCAGCTGTTTCACTTCTTTGGAATCGATGGTGATAGAAAATGCCTGCGATTTTTCGGTGACCGTATCTTTGGAAACAAACAATAATTCGTCTCCATCGGGGTGCCAGCGTGGACGTGAGGCGTTTTCCTCAATATCGGTAAGTTGCCTGGGATTGCTGCCGTCTGCGTTCACGAGCCAGATCTGGGTCTCCTTCTCACTTTGCGGGAGGTCGTAGACCGTCATGGTGAACGCCAGTATTTCCCCGTCCGGGGCCACTTGGGGACCACCCACAGATTTGACCCGGTAATAGTCGTCCAAAGTAAACGCTCGCTGCTGGCCTGATAACGGAAGGGCAAAAATTATCAGCAGAAAAAAGGATAAGAACCGTTTTTGCATTATAAACTCCTCAACGCTATGTCTGATACTTACGATAATTTACGGTGTATTGATCGAACTCCAAGGCGTCGTTCAGTCTGACTTTATTGTTTCTGGCGTTCTTCAAGCAAATCAATATAGGCTTTGTCGATAAGGTCCGTTTCCTGTATTCCCAGAGAAGCCATCAGCTGGGAGGCCATTTGATGTCCCTCTTCCCGGGACAGGTTATCCGTGAGTTCGACTTCCAGCTCCACAAATGTGCCGAGATCTTCTACGGTATCCAGATGAATCCGTGTGTTTTTGTACTGATAGAGCTTCCGTTTTTTCTCCACGACCCCCCGGATGCCCAGTGAGGCGGAGAGGATTTCCGCGAAATAATTCATTTCACTCAAAGCCATTCTATTGTATCTGGATTCTGTCGGATCGGGCGTGTCATCCCGTTCGTAATAGATCAATTCCGGGGGAGAATCCGGGGATTCCCTAAGTTTCAGCCGGCCGTATGGTGCGTTAAAAAAGGTATCCTTCTGCGTGAATTTACTCACCGGGTCGCCCACCAGTTCCCTGAGTTTCCTTTCGAGGGACCCGGTGTCCCTGATATGCGCTTTTATTTCGATATTGGAGGGCATAGGAGACTAAATTTACACGATTGCGGCCTACTCGTCACTGAAAAATTGGGAAGACGGATGTAACCGGCCGATTTTTTTAGAGTTCTTTGTATAATAGTATGTAAGGAAAGCGAATTATACCGGAACCCGTAGATCCGATTCCTGGTATTTCTCCAGGTGTTGTTCAAGCGGCTCATCACGCCAGAGAACACCACACAGGTCATCAAGATACATGACCGGAATACTAACAACACCGCAAAACAACCGGCCATTGACCATCACGGCTTTTGGACATTCGCCGTCGGTTGGATCAAGGATGCAGCGGTTTGTCCGAAGATAAAATCCTTCCGGCGTTTCACCTTGTTGGGGGCGTTTGCTCATATACTTCTCTGGGATTAGTTCACTTTACTGAATGTGATGATTTCCGGTAGAAAAGTCAATTGAGAACAGAAAGAGGTATAGGGGGGAATTTGGTATAAGGTTAAAAGGAAAAACAGACGGAATACCGCTCAATCACCTGTCTCCTTTCTTTTCCAAAGAGAAAGGGGACGCGGGTTGAATAAAGTTCTGTTTCCCTTCTCTTTGAAGAGAGGGGATTAAGGGGTGAGTTGTGTTTTTTTAGGTGCGTGTAAATAAAAAACGCCCCCGGGGTTTTCCCCGGGGGCGTTTGATAGATTACGTCTGGATTATTCGTTACTGAACAATCCGTACGTTTTCAGCCTGTGGGCCTTTTTGTCCGGAGGTCTCTTTGAATTCGACCCGGTCGCCTTCGTTCAGCGATTTAAAACCCGAACCTTCGATCGCGCTATAATGCACGAAGACGTCGTCGCCTTCTTCGCGTTCGATAAAGCCGAAGCCTTTGTCATTGTTAAACCATTTTACAGTGCCTTCTGTCAGCTCTGCCATTGGTAACTCCTTTGTTTGTTGCGTTGTGTCTCTTATTTCGGGCAGAGCTTCTAATCAAAAACATAATTCCGGAATGCGGAACTTCTTTCTTTCGAACTACTACTGCCACTTGCAACGCAAGAATACCATAACTCCGTGGCTTTGTCAAGCGAAATGGGTTGTTTTTTATCAAATCGGTGAAAATTGGACCACAATTACGCAAATAAACGGGTATGAACGCCAATTGTTAGATATAGAAACCAAGGGGACGGAGGCCGGAGACCGAAAATATGTTTGTTGTAGGTGGTTCTTTGTTTGATGTGGAATGAATGTCGGGGGGCCTCAGTAGACGGTATATTCCAGGTAGCAATTTTTCTCTAACAACTAATAACCGACTAACCGACGAAGAACATTTTTGTTACGTAAGTTGCGATACGCAATGTATTCGCACGGGGCTAAGGAAAATCATTGGTTTTATTTAACCACTTGCCCCAAAGGGATCCCCCTGGGAAACACATGAACTCGATAACACGGCAGTTAGGAGAATTGCATTTGACACAAAAAATTCGAAGCTTTAAAAGTTGAAGTGAGATGAAACTTGAAGATGAAGGAGGGAAAGTATGACATCCGTACCATCAACCATGTTGAAGTTGGGCACGAAACTGCCGCCCTTTGAGCTTCCGGATTATGAGGGCAACACAGTCTCAAGTGATGAATTTGAGGGTGATCCGGTGTTGGTGATTTTTATGTGCAATCACTGTCCCTATGTAAAAAATATTGTTGAGAAACTTTCGGAGCGCACCAAAGAGTATCGGGAAAATGGCGTGCACGTAGTCGGGATCAGCTCCAATAATGTCGAAGAATACCCTGACGACTCGCCAGAGAAGATGAAGCAATTCGCCGAAAAACACGACCTGGATTTTCCGTATCTCTACGACGAATCCCAGGAAGTGGCAAAAGCATATAGGGCGGCCTGCACCCCGGATATCTATCTTTTTAACCCGGATCATGAACTGGTTTACCGGGGACAGTTCGATGACAGCCGTCCCGGGAACGGCGTGGAGCCGACCGGAGCGGACCTCACGGCGGCTGTGAACAAGATGCTGGCCGGTGAGGGGATTCCGGAAGAGCAAGCCCCGTCGGTCGGCTGCAATATCAAGTGGAAGCCCGGTAACGCTCCGGAGTACTTCGGGTAAATACGATGAAATAGCACGCAGATGACGCTGATTAAGCAGATATCCGCAGATTTAAAAACAGCTAAAAGCCAGAAGGCCGCGAAGAAACGCCAATAACCGCCAAGAAAACTCTTTGTAAAAAATGATACAATTAATTGGTGTTTTTATTCGTGTCAATTCGCGTATCTTGGCGGCTTAAGTTTATTTCTTTATCTGCGATCCGTTGTTTCTGCGTTCATCTGCGTGCTATTCTTCTATCTAAAGGAGGTATAATTATGAAGTATCGGAAACTTGGCAACACGGGCCTCATCGTTAGCGAAGTGGGTCTCGGCACCATGCAATTTGGCAAAGGGATGAACGTGGGAAATCTCGGTCAAAAAGAGACCAACGAGATGGTTGACTTCGCCCTGGACCACGGCATCAATTTTATCGATACTGCCGACGTCTACAGTCGCGGTGAGAGCGAGACACTGGTAGGAAATGCTATTAAAGGAAAGCGCGAGGACCTGGTGCTGGCGACCAAAGCTCGTCTGCCCATGAGCGACGAAAATTTTAACCACAGCGGCGCCACTCGCGTTAACATTATGCGGGAGATTAACGCCAGCCTGAAGCGGCTGCAGACCGATTACATCGATCTCTACCAGATGCACGGATGGGATTACCATACTCCGCTGGAGGAGACGCTCCGAACCCTGGATGATCTGGTGCGCCAGGGGAAGGTGCGGTATATCGGGCTCAGTAACTATCTCGCCTGGCAGGCGGCGACGGCGCTGGGCATCCAGGAAAAGGAGGGCCTGGAAAAATTCGTCACCGCGCAGATGTACTACAGTCTGGCAGGACGCGGACTGGAGACCGAATTTATTTCTCTGGCAGAATATCACGACCTCGGGATTCTCGCTTGGAGTCCCCTGGCCGGCGGATTTCTAACCGGAAAGTACGATCGCGACAATCCGCCGCCGGAAAATTCCCGGTTTGCCGATGCAGGACAATTCGTGCCGCTGGATTCGGAGCAGGGATTTGAGATCATCGATGCGCTCCGAACGGTCGGAAAACGCCACAATGCAAGTCCGGCACGGGTCGCGCTGGCGTGGACGCTTTCGCGTCCGGCTGTAAGCAGCGTACTTATTGCGGCGCGGACGTTGGATCATCT
Organism: Candidatus Neomarinimicrobiota bacterium; assembly: GCA_021734025.1. Classification (NCBI taxonomy): domain Bacteria; kingdom Pseudomonadati; phylum Fidelibacterota; species Fidelibacterota bacterium. Next base: position 77,337 of record JAIPJS010000005.1, on the reverse strand, counting down.
GGAAGACAATATCAAATCCGTGGATCTGGAACTGACCGACGAGGATTTGCGGCTCCTTGATGATGTATCCGATACAAGAACACCGTATCCCAAGTGGATGGTGCGCCAGCTCAACGAAGGCGAGGATCCGCGGAACAAGGTGCTGAATCCGGAGATGTATGAGCGTGACGAAGCCTGGGAAGATCTCCGGTTTAAGAAACAAGAGTTCGATTCTTAGAGTGATGAATCTTCTGTTTATGTGCACCGCGGCTATGCAGCGCAGTCCCACCGGGGCTGCGCTCTTCCGCGACATGGGGTATTCCACGGATTATGTCGGTATGATTGCGACCGGGCAGGATGCGGTCACACCTGAAAAACTTCGCTGGGCGGATCAGGTTTTTGTGATGGAAGAGCGCCACCGGCAATTCCTGAAGCAGCAGTTCCCGGACATCTACCCGGACCTAAAAGTCCACATGCTCGGCATCCCTGATATCTACCTCCGCGACGATCCGGAACTCAAATCTCTGCTCAAAGAGAAAGTGGAGCCGTATTTAGACTGAGTTTTGGTAAGAATCAGCGTGCAAGTAAACACGTTGTTCCTGCTGGTTGTCACCGCTTTAGCGGTTGTTTTTAGTTCGTTGTTCGTGGTTAGTTGTTTGTTGTCTACCGGATATTAGTTTCCCTCCTCCGGTTTATAATTATTATTCAGTTCCACTACTGTCTCGTTAAGCAAAAAATGAAAAATATATTTATTGATAATATTGAACTTACAGTCGGTAAAAGACTGATTTGGATTTCGAATCGAAAAATGATCTATTCTTTATAAGTTACTTTATATCAGTATGTTATACCAATTAATGAAAATTTAATGGGTCACTACTGATTCAGTTCAATAGGTAACTCACTCTTTTATCAGGTATCGCATTTAAAACCTCCTCTGTAGCACCCAATACCGTTTCATTCTATGCAATAATATGTTTCTCGTACAATGGAATGTCATTTGTCCATTAATACATCATTATTATTAATAATTGTCCATAGTTATATGTAAATAGTATTCATATGGTCTTTTTTTATCGAAAAAAGCTTGACTAGTAAATTTTTGGAAAGTAGTTTTTTGGCGACTGATGAAAAAACCGCTCAATAAACGGATGTTTTGTCAGTTATAATGGCACTTTGAAAGCTGATAATAACTTTTTGGCGGTTATTTTGCTTTAAACGGTAAAATATCCGCCGTTTAAGTTTCTGTTGTTCCATTAATTCAGTGGGATACACGACCAACATCTGGCACTATAAAAAAAGGAGAGACAAGATGAAAGAACAGAAACCATCAACAGAGTCAACAAATAGAAGAACCGGCGGAATCCGGTCTGGCCGTCCATGGGCAGGTGTATTATTGGCGCTGGCAGTGATGTTCAGCGCAAATAGTGTGTCTGCCCAGCTGGATCTCGGCGCGGACGTGGTGAGCCGGTACGTCTGGCGCGGTGTGGATTTCGGAAGCAGCGCCGCCGTCCAGCCGTGGATTGGCTACGCTGCAGGCAACCTCGAAGTTGGCGCCTGGTCATCCTGGAGTCTGTCGTCGCCGGGAGCAAATGAGAACGATCTGTATGCGAGTTACAGGGTTGGCGATTTCGGTGTCACGCTGACGGATTACTTTTTCCCGGCACTGCCGGGGGCGGACGGCACCTACGGATTCTTCGAATTCGATCCGGATGCAACTGGACACATTGTTGAAGTCCTCGGCTCCGGAGCGTTCGGTGATTTCGGGGTCGCCGCCGGTGTGAACGTCTTCGGTGACGATGATAACTCCATCTATATCGAAGGTTCCTACGATTTCTATGAAGAAGGCGATGTGTCATCCGGACTGGTGGTTGGCCTCGGAAACGGCGTCTACACCACAGATGGTGAGTTTGCGCCGGTCCAGGTCGGACTCTCTGCGTCCAGGGGATCCTATTTCGCAAGTTATGTCATCAATCCGGACATGGAGGTGAACTGGCTGTATTTCGGTTTGAGTCTGTAGGAATCAATAACGTTGGTGACACTAAAGTACGAAGCAAACGGAGGAATCAATTGAAAACAAAAACGGATATATCATTCTTTGGAAAGGTCTTCGGACTGATACTGCTCCTGGCCGCCGGGCCTGTATGGGCCGGCGAAGGTGATGTTTCTTTGGAAATGTTCACCGTAAACAACCTCTGGATAATAATTGCGTCGGCCCTGGTGTTTATCATGCACCTGGGATTCGCCACCCTGGAATCGGGATTAACCCAGTCCAAAAACACGGTCAACATCCTGTTTAAGAACACCTTCATCGTGTGTGCGGGGATAATTACCTACGCTCTCGTTGGGTTTAACCTCATGTATCCCGGCGAATTCAATGGAATTATAGGGATCGCCGGTTTGGGAATTCCACTTCCGGCGGGCGGGGGCACTTCGGCATATAGTACAGGCTATACCTATTACACGGATTTCCTGTTCCAGGCCATGTTTGCCGCCACAGCCGGTACCATCGTGTCCGGGGCGGTGGCCGGACGTATCAAACTGTCCAGTTTCATGGTCTTCACCACCTTGTACGTCTCACTGGTCTACACCATCGCCGGTTCGTGGAAGTGGGGCGGAGGCTGGTTAGATGCCCTGGGCTTCTATGACTTCGCGGGATCCACCCTGGTACACAGCGTGGGAGGTTGGGGAGCACTCGCCGGCGCAATGCTGCTGGGACCCCGCCTGGGTAAATACGTGAAGGGTCGCATCAGGCCTATTCCCGGTCACAATATGCCCCTGGCCGCCATCGGCGTCTTCTTGCTGTGGCTGGGCTGGTTCGGATTCAACGGGGGCTCGGTGCTAAGCGCCGACGCGGCCGCCGTGTCGCGTACCCTGATGACCACCAGCATCGCGGCCGCCGCAGGAGGCCTGGGCGCCATGTTTACGTCCTGGTTCGTCAGCAAAAAGCCCGATCTGTCTATGGCGTTGAACGGCATACTGGCCGGGCTGGTAGGCATCACCGCCGGCGCGGATCAGATGTGGATGGGTTCGGCCATAATAATTGGGCTCATCGCCGGAGCGATTGTGGTGTTCTCAGTGGTGTTCTTCGACAAGATTCAAATCGACGATCCCGTGGGTGCCGTCTCAGTGCATCTGGTGTGCGGGATCTGGGGTACCCTGGCGGTTGGCATTTTTGGTGATATGGCTGGAATCGGACAACTGGGCATGCAGTTCGTGGGGGTGATTGCTTACGGTGTCTTTTCCTTTGGACTGGCCTACCTCTTTTTCCTTGGCATTAAAATGAGTATGGGACTCCGTGTCGGGGAGGACGAAGAACGCGAAGGCCTGGATGTAGGCGAGCACGGGATGGAAGCCTACCCACAGTTTCAGATCTTACAGGATAAATAACCGGTCGATGAAATTTTTACCACATGAAATGACTGCAAGAGGAGTGTAATGCATGAAAAAAATAGAAGCTATCATCAAACCGTTTAAGCTGGACGAAGTCCGCGAGGCGCTGGCGGAGATTGGTATCCACGGGATGACCATTAGTGAGGTGAAAGGATTCGGGCGCCAGCGCGGTCAGACGGAACTTTACCGCGGCAGCGAATATCACATCGAATTCCTGCCAAAGATAAAAATCGAGATCGTTGCCACCGAAGAACAGTATCGAGATATCGTGGAAACCCTGATTGAGCACGCCTCAACCGGGAATGTCGGCGACGGCAAGGTCTTTATCTACGATGTGGACGACAGCATCCGGATCCGGACGAAAGAATCCGGCAAGTCCGCTATCGAATAGTGGTTACTTCTCCCTCCGGGAGCTCCGGCCGTTGTCTGAGGACTGTTGTCCGTGTATTCGGGCTCCCCAGACGTCCCGGCCGGGGTCATACCGGAGTAAAAATCGGTGATCGGAAGTGGTTCGCACCTTAAAATATCGCAGAGTCGGGCGTCCTGCTCTCCTGCCCCCCTCATACCAGCGATCCTCAATTTCGCTGATTGTGTAGGCTTCTCCCTGCAAAATAAAGGAAGTGGGGCGCTCATCTGCTTTATAACCGCTGTACGTTTCGACCTGGATAGTTTCGAACAACATTCAATACTTAAAAAATATTATTTGTGCTGTCACGTCAGTTCGGTGACACCGTTACCAATTGGTCGAACAGGTCGTTGAGTTCTGTCTCAGGATTGGAGCAGAGTCCGGCATGTACCGGGGAAGTCTGAATAATGGTACTCCGTGGGGCTGTCAGCCAGTGGAAACGCTCTGACTGACTTTCGCGTCCAATAGAACCCGCGGAGTCTCCGCCGGCACAAATCCTTGGAATGAGCTCTAGCTGTTCCCGGACTTCCTTTTCGTCCAGAGAAGGTGCTAACGCTTTGATCCTCCGGTAATCCGCACAGATCTTTGCCCGGAGAAAGCGCTTCGCCTTGCAGAACAGAATCACCCCGGCATTGACAAACTCCTCCCGTTCCACATGTGGTACTACCCGGATGACGGCATAATTGTACGGATGCTTATCGGGCATCACTGGCCTCATTCACAAAAATTTCCGATTGGTCCCGACGTTGTATCAGAAAATTCGAATAGGCGGAGCGATATTCATCCGGCGTTTCGAAAAAGGTGTCGTTCGCAAGCCATGCGTCCGGTATCTGTGCCGTAATGGAGCGCAAGAGTGAATCGGTCAGGATTTCGCGCATCCCGGCGTCAACAGCCGGTATGTTTTCCGCAAACGGTAGAAGGACATGATCCTGAATTCGGTCAAACGGCGATGTGATATATTTCTCGTATCCCGGCCAGTTATGGTGAAAATACAGCGCGGCACCGTGGTCAATCAACCAGAGATCATCTTGCCAGATGAGCATGTTTACATTTCTCGGCGTTCGATCCATATTAAACACGTACGCGTCGAACCAGACGATTTTGGAGGCGTATTCCGAATCCGGTCGATTTTTTCTGAGCGCACTGTACTCAAACGCCTCCGGGAGAAACCGCATCCCGAGATTGAGTCCCACGCTAGCGTCCAGGAGATCGTGAATTTCCGGATCCGGCTCGGATGGCGCCAGTTCCGGCTCCAGCTCAATGAAAACCAGCTCCGGTACATTCAACTCCAGCGCACGAGCGATCTCCCCTGCAACCAGCTCCGCGATCAACGCCTTGGGACCCTGTCCCGCACCGACGAACTTCATGACGTACAGATTATTGTCGTCGCACTCCACCACCGCCGGCAGCGAACCGCCCTGCCGCAACGGCGTATGGTACCGCATGGCGGTGACGGTTGGGATATGGATGTCCGTTTTTGTGGAAATTGTCATAATTGGGGTAAATGTAGGGAATTCACCGTATGGAATGCATGGGAAATTTTACGGGGGGTTAACGTTGAGCCGTAAAAATGGTCACATTGATAATTCCGGGAGAAAGGAGAAGGGGAACTACAATTTGGTTGGTAGTTACCGCTTTAGCGGGGTTGTTCGTCGTTGGTGGTTCGTTGTTGGTCGTAAAATTCGTGAAAAATTCACCGGGGAATCCCGCGAGTTTTATCCAACTACCCACTCACAACGAACCACTAACGACGGACAACAAACATCTGTTATCCGGATTCATCGGTTGGATATTTATGTATCCGTTCAGTCATCCCTGCCGGGATTTGTCTGAATTTTTAGGCATTTGTTTTCCCACCAATAAATTGGTGGGCTGATAGCAGAGCGTCCCTGCGGGACTCAATTTCTACCCCTTCAAATGATCATGACTCGCCTTTTCACCCTTTTCCATTTTCATTCTTCATCCAGTCTTATCACATCATTCGAGGCTAAAATTAGGATACAACATCAAGGATAATGTGTTATACCCTTATACCTTTATACCCTATAACCATATACCGTTTTACCCTTTCCGGACTCCGATTTTTTCCCTTCCTCAATCTTCATTAAATCGTCATCTCCAGCCCGACAAGCTCCTCGCTTACCTCCCACAGTCGCCGTGCGGTTTTTTCATCGTAGGATTGAGGCGAGGACTCCTTCGGTTTTTTATCAGAGAAGTACTTTCCGGAGACACCTTCCACATCAGGAGAGGAGGCGAGATAGATGCTGGTTTCGGCGCCCTTTTTCTCGCTGCGGGCGAAGAGTTGCGTCAGGGACATCAGTATTCGTACCGGGAGGCTGTTATTGTGTCCGAAATTGGATGCGACGAATCCCGGGTGCAGCGCGTTGGCCGTCACGTCGTCGGTGTCCAGCCGGCGATCCAGTTCGTAGGTGAACAGGATATTCATCAGTTTGGACTCGCCATAGACTTTGTATCCGCTGTAGGATTGTTCGCGCTGGAGATCGTCAAAGTCGATGTCGTTGCCGTAATGCGCACCGGAGGCGACATTGACAATCCGGCTGGGAGCGCTGTCCCGGAGCGTATCCAGCAGCAGGTTGGTGAGCAGGAAGTAGTTCAGATGGTTCAGCGCCAGGGTTTTTTCGTATCCGTCCGGTGTCTCCTGTCGTGAGGTAAATATGGCCCCGGCGTTATTGAGGAGAACATCCAGGCGATCGTATTTCTCCTGAAATTTTTCTGCGGCGCTGCGGATATCGTCCATGATCGAGAGATCGGCGACAAAATAATCCGCATCTGAGCGGCCGGTAGTATCGTTCAACTCGTCGACGGTTTCCCGGCATTTCTGTTCATTCCGGCTCATAACGATTATCTGAGCGCCCTTCTTCGCCAGTCCCCGAACTGTCTCTCGACCGATTCCCGAGGTGGCGCCTGTGACCAGTATGCGTTTGTTTTCCATAGGATCTCCATTATAGAATTCGCCTCATCATTGATTTTAGCTTACATTTCAGATTACGGAGATTCAACAAAGGGAAAGCCAAACGCTGTTTTCCTTCGCTGGGAGTAATTCTTCTCAGGTGATGAAATCCTCGCGCTGAATGGATAAATTAGTGTTTCGGAGAAAAATTGACAGATGACTGATATAACAGATAAGGGAGTAATGATGAATATGATGCACTCGATTCATTCCAAAGATAATGACAAGGACGAGAAGCAGTCTAATGTGCTGATGGAAAAGATGCTCGGCACCCGGAGTATTCTGCTGACTGGGCAGGTGAACAAAGAGATGGCCGAGCGGTTCGCGCGGCAGCTCCTAATTTTGGAGGCGAATGGCGATGACCCAATCAAAGTGTTTATCGATTCCCAGGGCGGCGACGCCGACTCCGGGTTTGCCATCCTGGATATGATCCGCTTCGTGGAGCCGGAAGTGTATACCATCGGCATGGGACTGGTCGCCTCCGCCGGCGCCATTATTCTGCTGGGCGCAGAGGCAGATCATCGAGTCGGTCTGCCCAACAGCCACTATCTGATCCACCAGCCGCTGAGCGGCGTGCAGGGCGTGGCCACCGAAATCGAGATCTTTGCCGAGGAGATCGACAAGATGCGGACGAAGATCAATAAACTCATCTCCGAGGAGACCGGCCAGGACCTGGAAAAAGTCAAAGAGGATACCGACCGGGATTACTGGATGAGCCCGGATGAAGCGGTGGAGTATGGGTTGATTTCCAAGGTCGTTACCAACCGGAAGGATTTGGGTGCGTAATTCCAATGGGTTGACATATTGTAAGGATCTTGTAGAGTTGAGGCGCACCATGGAGGTTGTGTAAAACAGAATATCAAGAGGGAAATTGTGCGTGATAATCAGATAACCCTCCCAGTAGAGACGTTCCATGGAACGTCTCTACATCAAATATTATCAGTGGTTTATAAGGTATATTTTTGACTGTTTGAGAATTGCGGGGTGCCGGCTGGAATTTTTTTTGACACAATATTCTCACACACCCTTTGCATGTCATGTCTCTACGTAAAGGAATCCCAGCCGAAACTAACCTTATTTCTGATCTAAATTTGAAGAAAGGGAAATTTCGAATATACAAACAAGAGCCCCGGCTCACCACGAGCCGGGGCTTGGTAAGTTCAACGTATAAACCGGTAGTTATTTCAGCAACATCATGCGGCCGACTTTTGTAAACCGCTTGTCGCTCTCGAGACTGCGCACATTCATTCGGTACAAATAAATGCCCGATGGTAGCGTGCTACCATCAAATTCAACTGTATGGTACCCGGCATCAATATCCGTATTTACTAACTCCCGTACCAACCGGCCGGACAGGTCATATATCAGTATCGTGACACTACTCTGTTCCGGAAGCCCGTATCGGATTGTGGTGGCCGGATTGAATGGGTTCGGGTAGTTCTCGGAGAGCGAATAGGTGGCTGGCGCTGCCTGCGCGGGAGTTTCCCGTCCTGGAGTCGTTCCCGGCTTCGCCATCCCTCGCATCAACGCCACCTGGATTGCTTCGGCTTCTTCTTTGCTAATCAGGTTGGCTTCGATTTTCATGAATAACAACTCTTCATCCATTCCGTATTGTTGTTCATACTGCGCAATGATGTCCCTGGCTTTCTCAGGCTCTTGGAGGAAAAAGTGGTGAAGCGTCCAGGTTTGCTGCAAGGATTCCCGGGCCAACAAGGTTCGTGGAAATTTGGTTCGGATCTGCTGACCAAGCGCCAGCGCAGTCTGATAGTCCCCACTGTTGAGGGCTTGCTGGAGCTGATAGTTCATGGCCCAGCCTGCTACCGTGGCGTCCGGGTAGCTGTCCCGGACGGATCGACTGACTGCGGTTCCGCCGGCCCTCAGATGCGCCTGATTTTTTAACAGAATGAGATGATGCAGGGCATGGACCGCCAACGTATGATTCGGATTCATGGCAATGACGGTCGTATACGCTGACACCGCTTCGGCGGTGCGCTTCTCATATTCCAGCGCACGGGCCTGCTGGAACTGGTCTTGAAGGGCTTGGTCTGCATCTCTCTTCCCGCTTTCCGGCAGGGTGACCGGTTCCTCAACCGAGACGGGCTGTGTCGGTTTGAGAAATCCCAGCGGGTACCGATTGGTTTCATCTTCGTCGAGCCAGGGACTGTAGTCGATGTCGCCATAGAATTTGTTCGCCGGCGGGGGGATCCGCGCCCCAATAATTATAAACTGCGTTGATTTCATTGCTTTCATTGTAATTGCGGAGATTCCTTGACGAATTATCTGCAATGGTATTGTAACCACTGCCCATATCGATCAGGGCATTTTCCATAACACTAATTCCCGTACTGTTATCAGTGATCACGTTCTTGCCGTCGTTAGAGCTAAGCCGCAGCTTGGGATTGGACATTCGGTCGGACAAAAGCCCCGTACCAGTATTATAGATATCGTTGTCCTGAATGGTGGCAGTCCCGCTGATCACCCGAATTCCACTTGTCCAGGTGCCGCCGGCGAAACTATTATTCTCGATAATAATCGCGCCCGGATTGTAATAGTTATTATAAATGGCAAGCCCATACACCGCGCCGTTGGTGAGATCGATAGTGTTACCGTCTATCCAGGCGCTATGATTATCTAAATAGATCGCATAATAATCTGCATTGGACAAGTCGTTTTCCCAAATGGTGGTCAGCGAGCCTCGTCCAATCCCCTTGAAATGGTACCCATTATGATGAAAGGTGTTGCCGAAGAGGATGGCCGACGTGCTATTACACTGAACGGCTGTGCTCGCATAGCTCAGGGTCGAATATTCGATATCGCCGGTGCCGGTGGACTCAAACACGATGCCGTCCCATTCGTTGGTGCTGGCGGTGAAGGTGGCGTCGTCCGCATTCAGGGTGCCGTAGACCGATATCTTTTTATCGTTGGACACCTGGACGGTCGTTCCTTCCTTTACGGTTAATGTTACGCCCGAGCCTATAGTCAGATTATTAGTCACGGTAACCGGAGTCCACCAGGTTTCATTTCCGGTCATAGTGCCGCTGGTGGTGTAATCCGTGGTGCGCAGGTAGGCGGTATATACAGCGCCGTCATCGGCAGTGGCCAGCGGAGCAGTAGTATATGACGCAGAGCTAGAAAGAAATTCAGAACCACCACTTTCATCTCTCCATTCGCTTTTTTCTTGCGTGTGCTCCGTATCATTAAAGAACCAGAGCTTGCCACTAGCATCTGGATTGTTATCATACGCTTCTAATCGAATGCGTTGTGTAACATATGCATCGAATTCATATGGGCTTTGTTTGGATTGTGGTGAGACGTTTGGATAGAATCCTACCCCTATATGAGCACCATCCTCCCCATCCAAATCGTTCTTAGCAGTAAGGGAAATGATCTGGTCTCCTTCATACTCATAGGTCACTACGAGTTCGATATCCAGATTTGCTTCAGAACCATCCACACCCTCATCGTCAGATACAGCACCGATAGTAAATCCCTCGTTGGGGAAATTGGTACTTATATTATTCTTAATTTCGGGAGAGATAAATGAACCACTCCCATAACCAATCCCTTGTTCAATTGTTTGTCCCAAACCGGCAGCGTTCCACACATCTTCATCGTATGTGTCTGGATCATCATTCGGGTCATCTTCAACATAATCACTCGCTCTTAGAGTAAAGGTATATTGACTAGATCCATCATTTGAATAATTTACTCTTACTTCTGTCACATTTGCATTAGTTGGAATATCAAGGATTGGGAAATTTGCATAGAATAGTGCCCGATACGTATTTGTGACATAAGGAGGTTCCTCATCAGTTCCTACCGACTCGTCACCTGCTAAATAGATTGTCTCCTCCTCTGGTATATTAGGATTGTACCAGTATCGCTCTTTTGCTTGATATTTCGAGCATTCAACCGTTATCGTACCAATTAATGGTGGCTGAGCAATAAGGTAACTTAACGGTAATACAAGGCTCAAAATCAAAAACAGATACTTTTTCATAGCAATATTCCTTTTCGATTGGATGAAAGATTCCTATTATTAGAAACACGAATAGCCACAGCAATCCTGACAGATTGTTAAGTAGGGCGCCAACCTGAAAAAGCTATTCGGTCACAGGGGGCGGTGGTCGCAACACCGCTCCCTGTTTTTTTTTAGGGCGGTGGGATCTCCTTTATTCTTTTAGTTCTCCATGGAATACTAAATTTTTCAAGTTTTTATTTAATGCACAAAAAAATACTTCTCTCTTAAAAACGGCGGCATTTTTCCTCAAGGTAATGTTTTTTTGTGGAGATGTATAAAGGTACTCAACTCCAGTCCCGTTATAGTGGGTAAGTCCATCAACCATACCGAAGAAAAGGTCAACCTCGTTTCTTCCATAAATGGGCCCAGTAAAATTTTCATTGTTAATAGATAGTTGTTCTACAAACTTCTCATTCAAATGCCTGAAGATACCTTGGCCGATTACGAAATATACATTCCCATCTATACTATACAAACCGCGAGCATCTGAGTTTGAATAGAGCCGTACCAGTTTTTTCTCTTCCAATTTATAGAAATGATAGTTACCATCAACCCTCGAAGAACTCGAAAAGAGATATACGGTACCGTTTTCTTCCCTGACTGTTAAAAATTGGGATTCAAAATCTGCCTTTGCAATCTCCTCCCAGTTTTTTCCATTAAAGTGTAATAAAAATCCATAGGCATTTTCGGTCGAATCTTCGTTAAAAACGAACAAACCAGAAGCATAAATATTATCGGGTGCTGCCCCCCAAATATCTTGTACATACATAATAGGGGAGTTTTTGATATTGTATACATAATATTGCGACCATTTGGCGCCATCATAATGCCAGATGCCCGCCCCGTGCTCCAACCAGCCCGCGCCTCCTCCCATCCAGATGTCATCCTCACTAAAACCAAAGATGACATTTCCGGTGCACCAGATGGGTTCGTTGGTGTAAGTTGACCAATCTTCCCCGTCATAGTGCAGCAATCGATCCTTATAGGTGCCGCCGGCGCCCACCGCCCAGACATCATTGGGGGAGGCGCCCCAGACTGATGCAATATAATTCATCGGCATATTTAGGGTGTCTACGGTCCAGATGTAGTCCCGGCGGCCGGGTTCCAGGTCTTTGGGGGTGACGGGATTATTATTACACCCTGCCATAAAAAAAGCGAGAAAGACAATAAGGGATGAAAAGCCATCGGTAACAGAATGAGGAATACACATTTTTACACCTCATGAAGAATGACTTGAATCGATGTATCTATAAACTCCCTGCGCTGAGAGGTACAGGAACTTTTCCTAGAGATCCCTCTGGTTACAATACCCGATCATTCCTATGACAGGTAAGGTTTTATATACATAAAAACTAAGGCTCCTTATCTAGGAAAAGGAAAATTTTTTAGTCCTGTTTTGCATTATTCGGCGCCTTCTGTTCTAAGTGATTAAAAAGAATTATGTCTCCCTTTCAAGAGGTAAAGTCTTTCAAGGGCGAAATCCCGGAATGGCTAGTGAAATTTTGGAGTCATCAATCGAGGTCCCTGGGCTAATTTTTGTAAAAACCTTCTCCGACCAGATCCCCTAAAAAAAAGAACACATAAACTATAAAACGAGATTTATACTGTACCAATTGCAAGATACCCCCCCCCCCCCCCCCCCCCCCTATATGGATTTGCAAGAAAAATATTCGACAGTTTCATTTTTTTATATCTATAATATAGCGTTCGATTATACCTCAAAATTTTCAATAACCGGACAGTAGTGACTGTATCGCTTTTAAAAATTTGTTTTTTTTCAGATCAAGAGAAAAGGTGTATGAACGAAGGATAACCTTCGGCGAGGTCAGCTGACGAACAAGGCGTTGCCCAGTGGAATGATAGCGATGATGGAAGACCGGAGTTTTTGATGGGCAAAGGAAGAATCGGCGACTGCGGAATTTTTCTTTTTCGTTGGGATCCTCTATCTTCTTTCGGACGCATCAATAAACGAACGGTGAAAAACAATGACCAAACTAAATAGACGGGAATTTCTTCGAAAAACGCTGGGCGGCGTCGGCACCTTGGCACTTGGTGCTGCCGGAACTGATATCTTGGCGGAGCAGAAAACGCTCTACGCCGATGACCGGATTATACTCGGTCCCAGCGATGTGGAAGTGAGCCGGCTGGCTATCGGGACCGGCACCTCCGGATTTGGCGGGAGTTCGGAGCAGACCAGAGATCTCGGCATCAGCGGACTGGCTGACCTGCTGCGCCACGGCTACGAGAACGGGATTACCTTCTGGGATTCGGCGGACGCGTACGGTTCGCATCCGCACCTCAACGAGGCGCTGGATTACGTTCCCAGAGAAGAGGTGCAGATTTTGACCAAGACCCACGCTTCTTCAGCCAGAGAAATGAAAGCCGACCTGGATCGGTTTCGCAAGGAGCTCGGCACCGATTACATTGACATTCTCCTGCTGCATATGATGCGCGACGAGGATTGGGATCAGCAGAAGCAAGGTGCCATGGAAGTCATTGCAAAAGCCAAGCAGGACGGGATCGTCAGTACCCACGGCGTGTCGTGTCACACGCTCCGGGCGCTGAAGACGGCGGCGCGTTCCGACTGGGTAGAGGTGGATCTGGCGCGGATCAACCCGTTCGGCATCCGCATGGATGCGGATACCGAAACCGTCGCCTCCGTATTGGAAGAAATGAAGCGGAACGGCAAGGGTGTCATCGGCATGAAGCTCCTCGGCGACGGTCGGCTCGTTCATAGAATTGACGAATCTTTGCGCTACTCGCTGACTCACGATTTTGTGGATTGTTTCACCATCGGTATAGAGGCCAAAGAGGAACTCGACGACTTAATCGAGCGGATTCCGAAGGTGACGGCGTAAAGAAAGTGTTAGAGTGTTCAGGTGTTCGGGTGTTCAGGTTATCCGCACCTAAGGAACGGATGAATAGCCCCGGGCTTTAGCCCGGGGATCCGTTGGGATAAATTCCACCAATTACGATCGCCGCTGCAGGGACTTTCCATACTTCAAATATCCCCATCCCCACAATAAATTGGGGGGCTAATTTATATCGTCGGTTGACCTGCTTTCCGATTCTGATACAAAAGGAAGGTTTTGATTACAATAACAGTTAACGCACAAACACGCTTTTCCCCTCTACCTTATACCGGTTTTCACAGCAGTTGCATCCCGTGCTTCTCACAGGTGACTCGCATCTCCTCCGGCCAGATGCTGGCGTGAACTTCCCCCACGTGCGCCTTCCGCAGCATCAGCATACAGAGCCGGGACTGCCCAATGCCACCGCCGATGGTCTGCGGCAATTCGCCATTTAATAACCGCTTGTGGAAATAAAAATTCTGCTTCTCCAGTTCGCCTTTTAACTCCAGTTGAGTTCGCAGTGATTCCGGATTGACGCGAATACCCATGGAAGAGATCTCAAACGCCCGGTTCAGCACCGGATACCAGACCAGAATATCGCCGTTCAGCCCGGGATGACCGTCCTCACCAACAGATGTCCAGTCGTCGTAATCCGCCGCCCGGTTGTCATGGGCCTGGCCGCTGTGTTCCAGATCGGCGCCGATTCCGCGGAGAAATACCGCGCCATGCTTTTTACATATGGCAATTTCCCGTTCTTTCGGTGACATATTCGGAAAGCGCTGAGCGAGTTCCTCGGTGTGAATAAAGGTGATCTCGTCCGGGAGAAACGGTTCTTTGAGAGCCGGATACGCCTCGTGATTTCTCCGCTCAGTACGGACGATTTCAGCGTAAATTTCCCGCACGATCTCCTGCAGGAATTCCACAGTTCGCTCATTTTCGTGCATCACCAGTTCCCAATCCCACTGATCCACGTAGATGGAGTGCAGGTTATCCAGTGTCTCGTCGGGACGAATGGCGTTCATATCCGTATAGAGGCCCTCGCCCGGCTCAAATCCGTAATCCGCCAGCGCCAGCCGCTTCCACTTGGCCAATGATTGTACAATTTCTGCCGACTGGTGAATGTCAGGAACGTCAAATGTCACCGGTGTTTCCGTACCGCTCAGATGATCATTGATTCCGGTGTCCTGCAGCACCATAATCGGAGCGGAAATCCGTGAGAGACTCAGTCCCTCAGCAATATTTTCCTGAAACGTATCTTTAATAAATTTGATGGCCTCTTCCGTGGCCCGCAAATCTAGCGCAGATGTGTAATCTTTGGGAATATGCAGCCGTCCGTCGTCCGCCGATTCCGTGGTCATATTCATCTCCCGTCCGTTTGATATTTTCAGATCCCTGCAAAACGAAACAAAAGTCTATGAAAAAACGGGGTTCGAAACAACAGCGATATCGTGTTCAAGTATTCAAGTGTTCAAGTTATAAAAAGTCATGAACCGAATATTCTGCGTTTTGTAAAGAATATAATATTAAGTGTCACACTCCAAGTGACTAGTTTCTAATTTCGAGTTTCCAATATCCAGTCTCCCATCTCCAACCTTCAATCTCCCCCTGTTTTCCCCTATACCATATACCCATATTCCTTTTCGGTTCTTCCATTCTGAAAAACGGAGTTTCATTTTGAAACAACGCATTCCCGAATTTTATTATAAATGAATAAGAGGGTTTTGCTCATAATTCATCAGCGCTTATATTACAACGCTTTCAGGAGGGTGTTGTGTTTTTCATCGCTGGTGGCATGAAGATTGTAAATATATTAACGACTGAATACTAACCGCGAGAACCGAAAATGATAAACCTGCTCAATATTCTGCTTCCCGTTTTTTATTTGGCGACCGCCATCCTGTATGCCATCCACTTTTTTGCTGATGAGGTTGATGTTGAACGGTATCTGACGCCTCTCCTGATTGTTACGCTTTTGATCCATGCAGCGGACCTCACCCTGCGGACGGTCGCATATCAGCATTTTCCGACGGCGTCCCCGGCAGAAGTGATGACCGTCATCGCCTTCGCTATGGCACTCATTTATCTCTGGATTGAATCAATCTTGTCCGTCAAAACGACCGGGGTTTTCGTAATAGGTCTCGTGGCAATTTTTCAGGTAGCATCTTCGGCAACAATCGAATTTATCCCGGATATTAATCCTATCCTACAGTCACCGCTGTTCAGTGTTCACACCGGTTCGGCCATTCTCGGATATTCCAGTATCGCGATTTCTGCGCTCTACGCACTGCTCTACCTTTTGCTTTTCTATGATATTAAGGGTAGCCGGTTTAGTGTGTTTTATAATCAACTCCCCTCCCTGGAAGTGTTGGATGCGATGAACACCAAGGCGGCGACGGCGGGGTTTACATTCCTGACCATCACCATCTTCCTGGGGGCTGTCTGGACGAAAATTGCGTTTGAGCAATTGATCGTGTTTGACTGGAAAATTATGCTCGCATTGATTACCTGGGCCATTTTCGGGTTCGTGATCGCCAGCAAGAGGTGGCTGGGCTGGAGCGGGAAGCGCATCGCCTATGTTTCACTGACGGGATTTACCACAGTGGTGATTTCGATGACGGTGGTAAACTACTTTTTAACCTCGTTTCACAAGTTCTATTAAGTAAATCAGGAAGAACCATGAAAGCGTTTGAAATATACGTTCTCGGCCTGAATCATAAATCCGCCTCGGTGGATCAGCGGGAATGTGCTGCGGTGTCGCCTGACAGGATGTCTTCCATTCTGCATGCCATAAAAGCGACCGGGCATTTTTCAGAGGTGGTGGGACTGTCCACGTGTAATCGGACTGAGTGGTATATCGTTGGGCCATCTAACCCGCACTACCTGATGTGCCTGCGGACACTACTGAATATCTCCGGGAATATCGAGATCTGGTCGAACCCGGAAATTACATATGTGAAGAAAAAAGCCGATGCGGTCAAACATCTTTTCAGAGTTGCATCCGGTTTGGATTCCCAGGTACTGGGGGAGCCGCAAATCCTTGGACAAGTGAAAGACGCATTTCGGATGGCCTCGGATATGGAAACCACCGGTACCATTTTAAATACACTGTTTCACTCGGCCTTTCATGTCGGTAAGCGCGTAAGAAATGAGACAGAGCTCGGCGCTGGGGCAGTCTCCGTGAGTTCGGCGGTGGTGGAACTGTCAAACAAGATTTTCAGCGACCTGTCAAAACGTACGGCGTTACTGATTGGGGCCGGGGAAACCGGTGAATTAACGGCCAGGCATATTAAATCCCGGGATATCAAAACGCTCTACATTACCAATCGTACATTTGAGAAAGCGGAAAAAGTCGCCGAAGAACTTGGTGGATACGCGCTGCCGTTTGATTCCTATGGCGAGAAGATCGGCGAGGTGGATATCGTCATTTCTGCCACCAATTCGCCGGACTTTACGGTTTCCGCAGAGATGGTGAAGAAGGTAATGTCCAAACGAAACCACAGACCGCTATTTCTCATAGATATTGCAGTTCCCAGAGATATCGATCCCGCATTGAACAAGCTGGATAACGTGTTTCTCAACGATATCGACGACCTGAATACCATCGTGAATAAAAATCTGGATCTACGGAAAGAGGAAATTCCAGTCGCAGAGAAAATCGTGGATGAGGAAGTTGCCTCGTTTACGGACTGGATAAAAACCCTGGATGTAAAGCCGGTGATCGCCTCTCTGCACAAAAAGTTCGAACAGCTCCGGCAGGAGGAGCTGGAAAAGGCGCGCAAATATTTTGATGAGGACGAGTGGGAGGATCTGGACAAGCTGACTTCAATCCTGATGAAAAAATTTCTGCATACTCCGATGATGCAACTCCGGGAAGCAGCACAGAACGGCAACGGTGAATTGAAACGAATTGAAGCGGCTTACGAACTCTTCGACCTGAAGGAAACAATGCATGAGTAATAATAATACATTAATCATCGGCAGCCGGGGCAGCGATCTGGCGCTCTGGCAGTCGAATTGGGTGAAAAGCCAGTTGGAAGAGCATCACCCGGAACTTTCCATAGAAATCCAGATTGTTCAGACCGAGGGAGATAAAATCCTTGATACGGCGCTTTCAAAAATCGGCGGCAAGGGACTGTTCACCAAAGCGCTGGAAGATCGTCTGCTGGACGGCACTGTCGATCTCGCCGTCCACAGTTTAAAAGATTTACCAACGGTTTTACCGGAGGGACTCACAATTTCTGCCATCTCCGAACGCGAAGATCCCGGCGATGTACTTGTTTCCAAAGGCGGTACTCTGCTGGCGGATTTACCGGAAGGCGCTCACATCGCCACCGGAAGTTTGCGCCGGCAATCACAACTTCTGAATTACCGCTCGGATTTCATTATTCATGACATCCGCGGTAACGTGCCAACGCGTATCCAGAAACTGAAAGACTCAGACTGGCACGGGATGGTGCTGGCAAAAGCCGGTTTGGTCCGTTTGGAGATGGAAGACGAAGCCACCGAGACCATCAGCCAGGATATTATGTTGCCGGCGGTGGGACAGGGTGCGCTGGGTATTGAAACCCGTTCCGACGATTTCCAGATTAAAGCGATAGTTGCGCCAATTAATGACGCGGATACCGAAGCCGGTACCCGCGCGGAACGGGGATTTTTACGGAAGCTGGAAGGCGGCTGCCAGGTGCCCATCGGTGCATACGGCGAAGTGATTGGCGGTGAGGTGAACCTGCAAGGCTACGTAGGCGCACTTGACGGCAGCAAGTCTGTGCGCGGTGAAATTTCCGGGTCGCCGGACGATGCCACATCGCTGGGTATCCAACTGGCCAACCAGCTGCTGAAGGACGGAGCCGAAGAAATCTTGCTGGAAGTCCGCGAGGCGCTGGAACCGAATGAATAATCTGGATGGAGCAACCATATTGGTGACCAGGCCTCAGCCCAAAGCTTCTGAGATGGCTGAGTTGATCCGGGAAATGGACGGAGAGCCAGTGATTTTTCCGACAATCGCTATCGAGCCGCCGGAGATCTGGGACGAGGTTGATGCTGCTATCAAAACTCTGGAAGAGTATGACTGGATAATTTTCTCAAGTGCCAACGGTGTAAAGCATTTGACTGTTCGACTCTCTAACATTTCGGAATTATCCCGGTTGAAACAATCCAATATCGCCGCCGTGGGAAGCAAAACCGCCGAGGCGCTTCGAGAGAGCACTATCGAAGTTGATGTCGTTCCGGAGGACTTCTCTGCAGAGGGATTGCTCGAATACTTCGCGAAGAAGAATATCGATGGAAAGCGCTTTTTGCAGGTAACCGGAAATAAAGGGCGGAGGACGCTGGAAGAAGGGCTGAAGTCGCACGGTGCTGAAGTTACCAGGCTGGAAGCATACCGCAACGTATCACCGGATTCAGAAGCCGCCTCTGGGTTGATCCCCCTGCTCAGAGACGGCTCTGTTGACTATCTGACCTTTACCAGTCCGTCGACCTTCGAAAATTTCTATGAATTGTTGGCGGAAACCGCTGAATCACCGGGCGAACTCATCAACCAATCCATAATTGCCGCCATTGGGCCGATCACGGCAGAAGCAATCGAGTCGGCGGGAGTTGAGGTTGCGGTCGTTCCGGAGGAATATACGGTTGAGCACATGCTGGAAGAAATTTCGAAACATAAAAAATTTACCGCTGAGACGCAGAGGTCACGGAGAAAAACTCTTTAAACACCGAAATACACTGAAAGATTCTCGCAAAAGCGCCAAGAAGTATGAATGAAGATGGAAAAGACTTCAACAACTAAAACACAGTAACACGCTAACACTATAACACGGTTTTTAAATGTCAAAAAACTTACAGAACGATTTAATTTTACAAGCCGCAAAACGAGAACAAACCGAACGTCGTCCAGTCTGGATGATGCGCCAGGCTGGGCGGTATCTGCCGGAGTACCGGGCAGTCCGGGAAAAGGCAGATTTTCTGACCATGTGCAAAACGCCGGAACTGGCGGCGGAGGTAACCATCCAGCCGGTGGATATCGTTGGTGTGGATGCGGCGATTATTTTTTCCGATATCCTTACGATTCCCGAAGCCATGGGACTGGATCTGGAGTTCGTCTCCGGTCGCGGTCCGGTCTTTCATAATCCGGTACGGAACGATAAGAATGTTGATGATCTCCGTAGCGGAATTCTTCCGGAGTTGGAATACGTAGGCAAAGCCATTGAGGAAACAGTCCGTCAACTCGATGGACGGGTACCGGTTATCGGTTTTACCGGAGCCCCTTGGACGCTGGCGACGTACATGGTTGAAGGCGGTTCGTCCAAGCATTTCAAGGTGGTGAAAAAGCTGCTCTACTCCCAACCGGAACTACTGAAATCCATGTTGGACAAACTGGTGGTCGAAACCATCGAATACCTCGACATGCAAATACAGGCCGGGGCGGACATCGTGCAGATCTTCGATTCATGGGGCGGAATTTTAACTCCGGCCGCATTTAAGGAATTCGCGCTTGAACCTGTTACAACTATTGTCGAGGGAATAAAAGCACGCCACCCGGAGACGCCGGTGACGGTCTTCAGCAAGGGAGCCCGGACACATCTACCATCTCTGGCAGCAACTGGTGCCGACGTACTCAGTCTGGACTGGATGATAGACCTCGGAGATGCCAGAGAAGAGGTCGGTGACAAAGTTGCGCTGCAGGGCAATCTCGATCCCGCGATTCTGCTCACCGATCCGGCGACCATCGAAACCGAAACCCGGAAAATGCTGGATTCCTACGGCGATGGCCCGGGGCACATCGTCAACCTGGGCCACGGTATAACGCCCAATGTACCGGTGGAAAACGCGAGGACGTTTGTGGATGCAGTGAAAAACTACAAATAGAAAAAATTTCACCGCAGAGAACGCAAAGATCGCAGAGAAAGACAAAAATATGGCTAAAAATAGTATAAATCTGTTCTTAGTGTCTTTGAGTCTTGGTGGCTACAAATATATTTCTTCTGTGTTCTCAGCGGTAAAAGTGGAGTTTATAAAATGAGTGTCAACCAAGACGTCATCGTCGATATAGATTTACTGAAGAAGTACGACAAACCCGGCCCGCGATACACCAGCTATCCCACTGCGCCGCACTTTCACGAGGGATTCGACGAGGAGTCGTGGGATGAGGAGTTGCGGGAATCAAACGCCAGGAAGGACGCGCCGGATCTGTCGCTCTATTTCCACTTCCCGTTCTGCGATTCGCTCTGTCTCTATTGTGGATGCAATGTGATTATCACAAGAACGCCGGCGAAGATCGACGAATATATCGAATATCTGAAGAAAGAGATCGATATGCTGGCGTCGTATCTGCCGGAGAATCGCACCCGGAAAGTCCGGCAGTTCCAGTGGGGCGGCGGAACGCCGACGTATCTCACCGCGGATCAGATCCGCGATATTATGGGGTACATTCGTGAACGCTTCGAATTTTCCGATGATATCGAGGCTGGAGTGGAGATCGATCCCAGGGAGTTGACCTACGACAGGCTCCAGGCGCTCCGGGAGATGGGATTCAACCGCGCCAGCATGGGCGTACAGGACTTCGATCCGCTGGTACAGAAGACCGTCCACCGCATTCAGCCGGAAGAGTTGACCCGCCGGCACTTCAATTCGTTGAGGGAACTTGGCTACCAGAGCTTGAACATCGATCTCATCTATGGACTACCGCACCAGACGCCGGAACGCTTCGAGCGGACGGTGGATTCTATCATCGATATCAGCCCCGAGCGGATTGCGCTGTTCAATTACGCGCACGTTCCGTGGCTGAAGCCGCACCAGAATTATTTCAAGAAGGATTGGCTCCCCACTGCGGAGACCAAACTCCAGATAATCAAAATGGCTATCGACAAGTTCACCGATGCCGGCTACGTCTTTATCGGTATGGATCACTTTGCAAAACCGGACGACGAACTCACCCTTGCCCAGCAGGAACGAAAACTTTACCGGAATTTCCAGGGCTACTCAACCAGAGCCGGGCTTGATCTCTACGCGCTCGGCATGACCAGCATCAGCCAGACGCAGGACGTTTACGCGCAGAACGTTAAGGAGAACTCCGCCTATTACCAGCGGATTTCCGAGGGTCGCCTGCCGGTATTCAAGGGTTACGAACTCAACCGGGACGATCAGATTCGCCGCTGGGTCATCACCCGGCTGATGTGCGACTTCGAACTCCATCCCAGTGAAGTAGAGAAAGCATATGGCATCGATTTCGGTGATTATTTTGCCGCTAATCTGCCCGAGCTCGAGCCATTCATCGCCGACGATCTCGTGGAATACCAGGGAGATGTCATTAAGGTCAAACCACTTGGTCGCCTGCTCATCCGCAATATCGCGATGACGTTTGATTCGTATCTCAAACGGGAGAAGGAAGAGGAGACGCCGACGTATTCGCGTACAGTGTGACGGTAGTGTTAAAGTGTTATTGTGTTACTGTGTTATAGTTAAAAACCGGAGCACAAAGTCGAGGTTAGGATAATAAAATGCCTAAGATTCAGGATTTTGAGGAACTGATTTGTTGGCAGAAATCGCGGGAATTAGTTAATGAAATATATTCCATTTCAAATGACGGTGATTTCAGTCGGGACTTTGAGTTGAAAAATCAAACAAGACGCGCTGCAATCTCAATAATGTCGAATATTGCCGAGGGATTTGGGAGATATCACAAAAAAGAGTTCGTTCGTTTTCTTGACATTGCACAAAGCTCTGCTTCAGAGTTGAAGAGTCAATTATATATCGCATTGGACCAAAATTACATCACCAAGGAGCAGTTTTCAATTATTTCGGTATCGACTAATAATGTCCGGAAATTAATTTTCGGTTTGGTACGATATCTTAAAAATTACGACAGACCGGGGGGCAGTGTTAAAGAACCCGAATCTGAATACTCAGTTGAAGGAACTCTTAACGCCTCTTACTCGATCCCTGAAAATTTCATTGACCCTGACACTATATAAATGTTAAGGAAACGCAGAACTATAACACGCTAACACTATAACACAATAACACGTCGTTATTAGCTAAAGGGCTGCATGGAACCCAAAACTCATAAATCCCCAGACACACAAAAAAAAGAATCAGTCGGTGTTGTACTTTTCCAGCTCGGCGGGCCGGATAGTTACGCCGCCGTCGAACCCTTCCTGAACAACCTGTTCAACGACCCGGATATCATTGATATACCGCTCGGTTTTCTGCTCAGGAAGCCGCTGGCGAAGTTTATCAGTAGCCGACGGAGCGAGGAGGTGGAGGAGCTGTACCGCGAAATGGGCGGCCCTTCGCCAATCCGGGAGATCACCAACAAGCAGGCGGAGTTGCTCCGGGACGAACTCCGTAAGCGCGATCCGGGGCGGGATTACCACGCCTTCGTTGCCATGCGCTACTGGCACCCGCTGACCGAAGAAACAGCTGAGCAAGTGAAAGCCGCCGATGTGGATCGCCTTGTTTTACTCCCACTTTATCCACACTACTCCAAAACCACTTCCGGCAGCAGCTTCAAGGAGTGGGAACGTGTGACAAATGGCACAAAACTGTCCGATTTACCCAGCGATGCGATTCGTGCGTATCCCGACTATCAGCCATATATCGATGCCATGGTCAACCAAGTGGAACGCACTATCGACGGGTGTTGCGAGACGGATGAGCCGCTGCATTTGCTCTTTTCCGCGCACGGTGTGCCGTTAAAGGTAATCAAATCCGGTGATCCCTACCAAGATCACATCGAAACCACTGTCAAACACGTAATGGACGGGTTATCCACAGATTATCCACACCATATCAGCTATCAAAGCAAGGTCGGTCCGCAGAAGTGGCTACAGCCCTCGACCATAGATAAGTTAGAGCAATTGGGTGAAGAAGGAGTCAAGCATCTGTTGGTGGTGCCGGTGGCGTTTGTCAGTGATCATCTGGAGACGCTGCACGAACTGAATATTCAGGATCGTGAGATTGCTGAAGATGCCGGGATAGAACACTACCACGTGATGCCGGCGCTGAATGACTCCCCGGAATTTATCGACGCGCTTGCACAACGGGTACTTGAGGAGATCGAAAAATGAATGAACACGTGGACGTCGTTGTCATCGGAGCCGGAGTATCGGGACTATCTGCGGCCTATTGGCTGAAACAACAGGGACATTCGGTACAAATCCTGGAGAAGGCCGACCGGATCGGCGGTTCTATCCAGACCACGCGGGAAGACGGATTTATCATCGAGCACGGGCCGAACAGCGGGATGGAGACGAATCCGGTGATCGGAAAGCTGGTGGAATCGCTGGGACTGGAAGATCAGATGATCTACGCCAACGACGAAGCCAACAACCGCTACATCGTACGGGACAAAGAGTTGCATCCGTTGCCTATGGCTCCGCTGAAATTTTTTAAGACAAAACTGTTCAGCCGGAAGGCCAAGTGGCGAGTGCCTCTCGAACTGTTCATTGGCAAAGCACCGGAGGATAAAGAGGAGACCGTGGCCGAATTTGTGAGCCGTCGCCTGGGCCCGGAATTTCTGGATTACGCTATCAATCCGTTCGTGGCAGGCGTGTTCGCCGGCGATCCCAAAGAACTGTCGGTGAAAGCTGCGTTCCCGAAGCTGGCTGCATTGGAGGAGAATTACGGCGGAATCTTCAAGGGCGTCATTAAAGGACGCCGTGAGCGAAAAAAGCGGCTGGAAGAGGGCGAGGAGTCCAAACAGAGCGCCCAGATGTTCTCCTTCCGGAACGGACTCGGAACGCTCACCGAATCGCTGGGAAGTGAACTGGCGGATTCCATCGAAACGGGCGTTGAAGTGCAAAGCGTTGCATCAGGTGACGATGAATGGCAAGTTACCTATTCCAAAGATGGTGAATCGCGTGAAGTAAGTGCGGATTCTGTACTGTTTGCGGTACCTGCGTATGTGGCGTCGGAGTTTATCCGGGATCTGGATAACGAGACCGCTGCCGCGCTGGACGCTATTCCGTATGCCAAGGCAATTATGATGTACAGCGCCTTTGACAAGAAAGACGTGCCCATTGATTTGGACGGATTCGGCTACCTGATTCCGGAGAAGGAGGAAATGAATATCCTTGGCACTATTTGGTCCACGACGGTCTTCGAGAACCGGGCGCCGGAGGGCAAAGTCTCCTTCACCACATTCGTCGGCGGCAGACGACAACCAGAGAAGTTAGAGCTATCCGACGAAGAACTTTTGCAGCAGATGCGTGAAGATTTTGCCATTCTTATGGGTGTCGAAGCACGACCGGAAAAACTCTTTATCCGCCGCTGGCCAAAGGCCATTCCCCAATACACGCTGGGGCACCTGGAACGCGAAGCCCGGATGGAGACCTTCGAGGAGAACCATCCCGGCCTGTTCATCACCGGGAATCATCGGGGCGGCATCAGTGTGGCGGACTGTATTAAGCACTCTGAACCGCGCGCGGAAGCAATTTATGAGTACCTGAAAACAAAAACGGATTCCACCGCAGAGACGCAGAGAAAAGAAAAACAGATTAAATAAAACGGAAAGACACCGAAAATAAAAGAATACAACGAATCACAAACTACGAAAAACGAACAAATACCCGCTAAAGCGGGAACTACCAACACGTGAAGTGACTGTGGACACTGGGCGTCCGACCGGCTTTAACTATAACACGGTACGGTAACACATTAACACGCTTTTTTAACTTGAACACATGAACACCATAACACACTAACACTTTTGAGGTTTTTATGAATTTCCCAATCACCCGCATGCGCCGCTTACGCAAAAACGAAACCATCCGCCGGATGTTCAGAGAAACTCACATTTCACCGGACGATTTTATCTATCCGATCTTTGTCCGTCCAGGCGAAGGCATAAAGAACGAAATCCCCAGTATGCCGGGGCAATATCAACTGTCTATCGATGAAGCTGTGAAGGTCAGCCAGGAAACTTTCGATCTTGGTGTCCCGGCGATTATCCTCTTTGGTATTCCGGAGGAAAAAGACGAAATCGGCTCAGAAGCATATGCCAAAGATGGTATCGTCCAGCGGGCGCTCCGGGAGATCAAGGAAGCAGTGCCGGAACTCTACCTCATCACCGACGTCTGCATGTGCGAGTACACGGATCACGGGCACTGCGGCGTCATCGAGAACCAGGATGTCGCCAACGATCCCACACTGGAGCTGCTCGCCAAAGAGGCGCTGAGCCACGCCGAAGCCGGCGCCGACATGGTCGCGCCGTCGGATATGATGGACGGACGTATCGGCTACATCCGCGAAGCGCTGGATGAGAATGGCTTCGACGACATTCCAGTGATGGCATATTCTGCCAAGTTTGCCTCGAATTATTACGGTCCGTTCCGGGATGCCGCGGAATCACCGCCGCAGTTTGGCGACCGCCGGTCCTACCAGATGGATCCGCCAAATGCCGATGAAGCACTCCGCGAAGTGGAACTGGACATCCGGGAAGGCGCAGACATTGTGATGGTGAAGCCGGCGCTTCCGTATCTGGACATCATCCGACAAGTAAAGGATACCTTCGCAATGCCGACAGCGGCTTACAATGTCAGCGGTGAATTTGCCATGATTAAAGCCGCAGCACAGAACGGCTGGGTGGACGGGGACAAGGTAATGCTGGAAACTCTGACGTCCATCAAGCGCGCCGGGGCGGATTTGATTTTGACGTACTTTGCTCAGGAGGCGGCGAGACTTTTAAACGGATAGGTATGGGGGAATAGGGTATAAGGTATAGGGGGAAATCCTGAAACCGGAAAAAATGTTAGTTGTTCGTGGTTCGTTGTTTGTTGTGAAAAAATATCGAGCCGTAAAGATCAATGGAAACTTATACAAGTAGCATTTTCTTCTCAGGTCAACGAACTACAAACCACTAACAACCAACAGAATGGCCCTCTAAAGAGGGGACTACCAACCAGTTCTCACAACTTTCAAACCACAACATTGTCAAAACGTAATACGCAGTGCGTAATGCGTTTTTCACATCTGAATTCACCTGCGGCGAATCACATCTCACTATCTTTGACCGGAGACTGATGGCTCTGGGCCCTCAACCGCAGTAACAGTACCCCACTGAATTCTTGACACTCACCCTAAAAATTTCCAAATTGGTTCCATAATGAAACCGGCATAAAGGTGAGGGCCTTTCTTCATGAAAAATATCACGGTAAAAAATATTCCTGATGACCTGTACGAGAAGATCCGGGATCATGCCAAATCCCATCGACGCAGCGTAAATAAAGAGATCATTCATTGCTTATCACAGGCTGTGGAAGCACGGCCGTTCGATCCCGAGGAACATCTGGAAAGCGCGCAAAAATTTCGGCAACGAACGGAGTCTCACACCCTGACCCCAAAAGAAATTGCCGATGCTAAAGCACACGGCCGCCCATGATCGTTGTCGACACGAATGTTATCGCCTATTTTTACCTGCATTCTGTCAAAACCGAAAGCGCACAAGCCTTACACCGGTTGGATCACGAATGGGGCGTGCCGATACTCTGGCGGAGCGAGTTTCGCAGTATTCTGACAATGTATATCCGGAAAGAAATTCTCGATTTGAACCAATCGCTGGAGATATTCGAGCTGGCGCAAAACAGATTCCATGGACTGGAATATAGTGTTGACACCGCATCGATACTGCAACTCGCAAGTCATTCGGATTGCTCCGCCTACGATTGCGAATTTGTGTCTCTGGCCAAAGATGTCGGGGCGCCCCTGGTCACGGAGGACCAACAAGTACTCGACGCATTTCCTGAAATTGCGTTTTCTATCGGTCAATATTTAAAAATGAACGAGGAGGAGTTGTAAATATGTCACGAAACGCACAACTATTCGAGCAGGCGAAAAAGTCGATTCCAGGCGGTGTGAATTCCCCGGTGCGAGCGTTCGGCTCGGTGCCGATGGATCCACCCTTTATCAAATCCGGACGCGGTTCACTTCTCTGGGATGAAGACGGGAATGAATACGTGGATTACGTTGGTTCCTGGGGACCAATGATCCTGGGCCACGCCGATCGCGAGGTGATGGAATACGTAAAAATCGTGATGGATAATGGCCTGAGTTTCGGGGCACCAACTGCCCTGGAAACGAAACTCGCCAAAGAAATTATTAAAATAGTCCCATCGATTGAGAAAGTCCGGATGGTCAACTCCGGGACCGAAGCGACGATGAGTGCTATTCGGCTGGCGCGCGGCTATACCGGCCGGGATAAAATTATCAAATTCGAGGGCTGCTATCACGGTCATGGAGACAGTTTTCTCATCAAGGCCGGCTCCGGCGCGTTGACGCACGGACAGCCGAATTCACCGGGAGTTACGAAAGGTACTGCCAAAGATACGCACATTGCCCAGTTCAATGACCTCGATTCGGTGCAGGCGCTCCTGCGGGATCATGGCGGAGACGCCTTCGCCGCGATTATCGTGGAGCCGGTGGCCGGTAACATGGGAACGATTCCGCCAAAGACCGGATTCCTGGAAGGGCTTCGTTCCTTCTGTGATAACAATGACATCGTGCTCATTTTTGATGAGGTCATGACCGGGTTCCGGGTTGCACTCGGTGGCGCCCAGGCCCGTTACGGCGTGATGCCGGATCTCACGACACTCGGTAAAATCATCGGTGGCGGGATGCCGGTGGGCGCTTACGGCGGCAAACAGGAGATTATGGAGCACGTATCACCAACTGGCCCGGTGTATCAGGCGGGAACGCTCTCCGGTAATCCGGTGGCCATGGCTGCGGGACTTAAAACGCTCCAACTCATCCAGAGCGAAATGGTATACGAAGGCCTCGAAGAGATCTCCAATCGTCTGGAAATGGGGATGCTTGAAAACCTGGAAGAGACCGGCGTACCGGCAACAATCAATCGGGTCGGCTCTATGTTCTGCCAGTATTTCAGTGACAATCCGGTGGAAAACTTCGAGGATGCCAGCAACGCGGACCGGGACAAGTTCAATACATACTTCGTGGAGATGATGAACAGCGGCATCTACATCGCGCCGTCGCCGTTCGAGGCCGGATTTGTCTCTCTGGCACACACAGAGGCAGATATCGACCGGACGCTGGAAGCGCACCGGAAGGCGCTTGAGGCGATTGGCTGATTTTTTCTTTCCAGTTTTGTGTTGATACAAAACAGGTGAAAAAATCAAGGCGGTGCTTTCCATTTTGACCGCTTAGCGACTCGTTCCGGAACAGAACCAGAAACTCGTCCGGCTGCCGCCGGACTCAGACAGTCTGGTTCTGTTTGCCTCTACTCGTCGAAGCGGTACCCAAAATGAATAGCAAGGCCAATAATAAACTGCTTTGACGTTTTCGAAAACTTCGCTGTCTGAACGCCCCTAGAAATATCTACCTGAGCATTGATTTTGATCACCGTCATCATAAATGGGAAAGCCATTAATTACGGAGGCGTGAGCTCGAAGTTTTCTTGATTTTTTCTGTCCCCTTTTTCATCAAGGAAAAAGGGGACATTCAACCAGTGTTCTTATTTTTTTCGCTGAGATCAGGTTGAGGCCACCTTGCCGTGGAGCGTCACTCAATATTAAGTGAGGCACAGATTTAATTTTCTTTCATTTTGTCTTGATACGCTTGTGCGGGCTTGTATGGAATACTTGGACATTAATACCTGGACACTAAAGGATGTAAAAAATTAAGGCGGTGCTATCCATTTTGACCGTTTCACAATTCGCTCCGGGCCAGAACCGGAACTCAGTCGCTGCGCTCCTTCAGACAGCCGGTTCTGGCTATCCGTCACTCATCGCAACGGTGCCCAAAATAAATAGCGAGGCCGTTGGGAACCGGACTCTTTGCTTTTAAAACGGAAACTCAGTGTCTGAGCACCCGAGTTGAGGGCGATAAGCCAAACATGAATTCCAAATATTCTTATGAAAGGACATCATTGATATAACAAGTGCGAGTTCTGAGTTTCTCCAGTAGGGATCTCTACGAGGCTACCCGTTTTTCCCCGGAAGGGATCCCTATGGGATATCAAGAAAAAACGGGTATTCAATAGTGCGATTATTCTTTTCTAACCTGTATTATTCATAAAAAGATCTTCGGAATTGTGCATTGAAGTACTGACCGGATGTATGGTATGAATGGGCAGTACTCCGCTGCCAAAATATTCGTGGGTAGAGACACGCCATGGCGTGTCTCTACAAATCGTTGATTCTGAACAACTAAGCGCGATATTTTTTATCACAAGTCCACGAGTTTATGAATAATTCAGGCTAATTATTTTAATGCATTTCTACAAACCCGCTACGCACCGGCGGAAGCGTGTGCACACTAAAAGATGAAAAAAATCAGGCTGCCAAATTAAAGAAAAACCCGCATCTCCTGTTGTACCTCACCATCCCACCTGATACTTTAACCATAAGAGATGTTCACTCTGTTCACCCGTCACCGGATGAGGTGAAATCATGAGAAGATTTTTATCATTGGTATTCAGTTTATTCATTGCAGTGGTTTTCCTCCCAGAGATGTCGGGAGCTGTTCCACCGGATACGCCAGATTGGTCCCCTCCACGTTTTGACGAGCGCCAAAGTGAGCGTCATAAGATGGTAGCAAATCAAATCGCCGCCAGAGGTGTGAACTCCAAAGCCGTTCTTGACGCGATGCGCCATGTGCCCAGACACCTGTTTGTTCCAAAGAGTCAGCGATCAAATGCCTACCGGGATCGGCCGCTGCCCATCGGACACGGACAGACTATTTCTCAGCCGTATATCGTGGCGTACATGACGGAAATACTGAACCTCTCTCCCGACGAGAAGGTGCTGGAAATTGGAACCGGAAGCGGATATCAGTCCGCGGTGCTCTCGGAGATCACGCCACACGTATACACCATCGAAATCATTGAAGCGCTGGGACAACAATCGAAAGAACGATACGACAAACTCGGCTACGACTCCATCCATGTAAAAATTGCCGACGGCTATTATGGCTGGGAGGAACCTGCCCCGTTCGACGCTATCATCGTGACCGCAGCTGCCGGACACGTCCCACCGCCACTACTGAAGCAGCTGAAGGCGGATGGCGTCATGGTCATTCCGGTGGGCAGCCCGTACGTGACTCAGACCCTGATGAAGGTCACCACGGGCGAGGACGGAAAGATGCGCACTGAAAGCCTGATGCCGGTGCGGTTCGTCCCGATGACGGGGGAGGCGCTGGAAAACGAATAGCACGCTGTCCCCGACAAATCGGGGATCGCAGAAACAACGGATAACCGCGGATTTCAGACAGGAAGGAAAATATGATATAGGGTATAAGGTATAATGGGTAATGCCCTAATTTTCACGGGGTCTCTTAATCCTAATTATACTCTTACTCTTAATCCGGATGAATTCTGCCGATAAAAGAAGGTCATTTCAGTTCAACCGATATACACTCCTCTCCATCTTCCTCGTGTCTGTGACGCTGGTGGGACTTCAGCTCTTTCTCATGCGGGCGCTTTCCGTGGTGCGGTATCACCACTTCTCGTATCTGGTGATCAGCACGGCATTGCTGGGTTTTGGCGTGAGCGGGACATTTCTCGCGTTTTTCTATGAGCGAATGAAATCCCGGTTTGCGTTTTGGGTTCCGCTTTTCTACTTGGTCTTCCTGATCTCAATTCCAGTGAGCTATCTCGCCGCTCAGTCGTTACCCATTGACACACGATATGTCCTGTTCAGCGCCCGCCAGCAACTGTTGATGCTGCTCTACAACCTGCTGATACTCCTGCCGTTTTTCTTCGGCGCGGTAATTGTTGGCGCGGCAATCTCCTATTTTCGCAAAGAAGTTTCCACGCTGTACGCAGCAGATCTCCTGGGAAGCGGAATCGGCGGTATGTTGGCGGTTTTGGCTATGTTTTTTATCCCGGCGATTGCCCTGCCCCTGAAACTTGCGCTCACCGTTCTGATTGGTTTGCTATGCTTGATATTCTCAAGTCCGGTAAGCTTTTTCGGGGAGCGGAAACCGTTCACATTCTTCCTCCTCGGAGCCGGGATTATCGTTACCGGGATTTCGGTGTTTCTCCATCCATTGGAGACGGTCGACCAGTACAAAGCGCTGGCGAATTTCCAAAGATTGGAAGCGCAGGGAGATGCAACCCCTCTGATTCAGGAGCCCGGTCCACGGGCGCGGATTGATGTGTATCAATCGGAAAGGGTGCATCAGACGTTGTTCGCCGGACTCCAATCTCAGGCAATGCCTCCTGCCCAGTTCTCCCTGCTCATGGACGGAGGAATGGCCGGCACCATTTTTACCGTCGATAGTCTGGATGAAACTGCAATCCTGGATTACACGCCCCAATCGGTTCCGTATCGATTGACGGAAAATCCGAAGGTACTGCTCCTTGGTGAAGTTGGCGGGACGAACGCCTGGCTTGCGCGGCGGTTCGGCGCCGAATCGATCACGGTAGTACAGACCAATCCGCAGTTGACGAATTTAATGAAAAATGAATTCGCAGGGGAGTCGGGGCGGATATATCTGAAGGGGAACGTCACGGTAATCAACGAGGATCCAAGGCTGTTTCTGGAGCAGACCGAGGAACAGTACGACATCATCCAGATTGCGGGTGTGGAGGGAATGTCCGCTGGTGTGAGTGGATTGCAGTCGCTACACGAGAATTACCTGTTGACGGTTGAGGGTATTGCGCAGTGTATTAAGCGATTAACACCGGACGGACTCCTAAGCATCACACGAGGAATCCAGTCACCGCCCAGGGATAATATCAAGATCTTTGCCACGTTTTACGAATCTCTGGAGTCATCCGGAGTCGAAAGTCCGGAATATCATATGCTGCAGAGCCGAAATTACCTGGCGGCGAATACGATTCTGGCAAAGTCGCGAATTTCAACGGAGCAGATCACCGCATTCCGCGCGGTCTGCGATTCGCTGATCATGGATGCGGGCTGGTTTCCCGGGATCTCCGGAGCGGCGCTGGAGCAGCGAAACAAAATAGCGGGGCCGGAAGGCGAGTCGTATTCTTATCTGCATCACGCTGCCGGACGGATAATCGCCGGAAATGCCAAACAATTTTATCAGAATTGGGCGTATAACGTGCGTCCCGCCACCGACGAGCAGCCGTACTTTTTCAACTTCTTTAAGTGGAGTTCTGTGGATCAATTTATGGAAACCTACGGCAGACAGTGGCTCCAGCGACTGGAGCTTGGGTACGCGGTGCTGGTTATTACACTCATCGAGGTTTCCCTCATCGCGTTTGTGCTCATCCTGCTGCCGCTCTTCTTCCGGAACCGGTCGCTGCCACTGAACCGAACGTCCGGCTGGACGCTCCTTCACTTCGCCGGCATCGGATTCGGCTTTATGTTCCTGGAGATGGTCTATATTCAGCGGTTCACCAAGTTTATGGGCGATCCGATTTATAGTGTAGCGGCGGCGCTCACCGCTATCCTGGTATTCGCAGGTTTGGGAAGTGCATCCCAGCGACGTATCAACATGCCGGCCGCCAGGCGAATCCAGGCCGCCGGGATTGGTTTACTTGCCATCGCAGGACTCTATCTGCTGGGACTGGATTCCTTCCTGAACCTATTTATCGGATTCGGAACCGCAGTCCGCTTCCTTGTGACGTTTATCGCCCTGTTTCCGCTGGCCTTCTGCATGGGATGGTTCTTTCCCGCCGGCATCGAAATCCTGGAAAACCGGAGCGAACCGCTTATTCCCTGGGCGTGGGGGATCAACGGATTTGCCTCGGTGGTGGCCGCGCCGCTGGGTGTGATGCTATCCATGGAGTTCGGGTTTACGGTGACGATGGGGATTGCGCTGGGGTGTTATGGGATTGTGGTGGTGGCGTCTATCTTTTGGAATAAAAGCTGTTATCTTTGATGCTTTGACTTCACCTTTGTGATTTTTTTATGTAAGTGCCCTTTTGCCTTGATGCGCTTGTGTGGAACATTTGCACGCTAAAAGGGCCTAAAAATTAATTGCAAGGCCATATACAAGCGGTGTTTTTGTTTCACCCGGAAACTCAGTGTTTGAGCACCCCGACAGAAAACAATTATTATTTACTAATATTACAAGGTATTTGTGAAAGACCAATTTTCGACATACGGGTGCGAGTTCTGAGCTTCCTTGATTTTTTCTGCCCGTTTTTTTATCAAGAAAAAACGGGCAATGTAAGTAGAATTATTACTCACTCTTGTGTAAGGAACCTGGTATTTCCTATATATTTACAAAAGACGAGATTGCCTTGGTGGTGAATAGCTTGTCATAAAGATGTACGGGAGAGTTCTGAGTTTCTCCCGTGGGAATATCTTTGAGGCTTGCATGATGAGTGAACAACAGCTTTGTTCTTTCATCCTTTTGTCTTGATACAAAAGGATGTAAAAAAATCAAGGCGGTGCTATCCATTTTGACCGCTTAGCAACTCGTTCCGGAACAGAACCAGAAACTCGTCCGGCTGCCGCCGGACTCGGACAGTCTGGTTCTGTTTGCCTCCACTCGTTGAAGCGGTGCCCAAAATGAATAGCAAGGCCGCTGGGTACCGGGTTCTTTGCATTTAACCCGGAAACTCAGTGTTTGAGCACCCAAATTGATGGCGATATATCAAATTCGAGTTCCAAATAGTATTATGAAAGACCATCCATCAAAAGAGCAGTGCGAGTTCTGAGTTTCTCCCGTAAGGATCTCTTGGAGGCAGGCCTTTTTTGGTACTTTTGGGGCTGGCCAAAAGTACCAAAAAATAGATGCTGTTTTGAAATCAATTTCATGTAGTTTGCAGTTTGCCCTACAGGAAAAATCTCGGTATTTTTTACCACAAATTTTCGGAGCACCAAAATGAAAATCACGGAGGTCACATAACATGCCCGTTTACGAATTCTACTGCCCGGACTGTCACACGGTTTACAGCTTCTGGTCCCAGCGAATTAATACTGATAAAATCCCCGGCTGCCCCAAGTGCGACCGGGAGGAACTGAAGCGCATGGTCTCCAAATCCGCCATAATTTCCGGCGGCGCCGGTGAGGGCGACGACGAGTTCGGGGATCTGCCCATCGACGAATCCAAGATGGAGGAGGCGATGATGTCCCTGGCCTCGGAGGCAGAGAATATGAACGAAGACGATCCCCGCTCTATGGCGCAGTTCATGCGGAAATTCGCCGATAAAACAGGCCTCAAATACAACGAGCAGATGGAAGAGGCTCTCGGCCGCCTTGAAGCCGGCGAGGATCCCGATAAAATTGAAGAGGAGATGGGCGACATGTTCGACGAGGATGAGATGCCGTTCGAGTTCAAGGGGAAGAAAGGCATCCAGCCGAAGGTGCGGCCGCTGAGGCGCGATCCGGAGTTGTACGACCTGTAGAAGAACCAAGAACCAAAGAAAACCGATAGAGTTTACCACGAAGTCTCAAGGACGTGAAAAAATATTGTCCACGAAGAGACAGGAATGAACACGAATTACGGAATGAACCACCGTAAGGCAGAAATATTTAAAGTATCTGAAAACACCACAGTACTACCGCCAACCCTTGTATTCCTGAGGGACTGGGCGAGGCGCGCTGGATTTCAGGACATGATAAATCGCATACATACATTGCCCCTGGACGTACCCAAGGAGGAACGGCAGATGCCCCTCTCCGATATTCTGTTTTTCATACGTCTTGATGCGAAACAGCGTGCCTGCTGATGAGGCCGCGGTAGCTTCGACAACCCACACCAGGTCGTCCCTCGCGCCTCACCGTACTTGATTGTTTGGGGGAATACCCGGATCCCACCAATTAATTGGTGGGCTAATTGCGACCGCCCCTTCGGGGCTCAATTATCGGTTTTCATTTATTTGATATTAAATTGGTGTACACCCCTCTTGCTTTTTTACGGTTCATTAATTCCTGTTCACGACTTTTAAAGGACGCGCCAACCCATATTAACTATCCCCTTTTCACGATTGCTGTATATTTTTTGCATCACGATTCTCCCTATTCCCAATTCCACATATCCGATATCATCACGAATGCCTGGAGACGTCCGCTTGTTCGTACAATGGCGTCTCCGTCGGCTGTCATTCTCCCATATCTTCGTTACTTTTTGCCTATTAGTGACTTCCGTCTTTTTGTTGTTTATCACTATTCATATTGCGTGAACCGCAATCCACAGATATATTTCGATTACCAATAACACCGGAGTTCCAACCATGAAATACCTCTATGCGTTTCCAGTAATACTGGTGCTGTGCTGCCTTACAGTCACGGCAACGGGTCAAACCACTGCCGCAGATACTATACCCTCCGATTCCCTGAATCCGCAAGGAATTTACGAAAATCTGTTGCGTTCCGCTTTCCGTGACGGATCCATCGATGAGAATGAGCGGTATCTGCTGCGGACTCTCCAGTCCTCTCTTCATCTACCGGACAATCTGGTTACCCGGCTCGAAAACGACATCATCCGAAATCAACCTGACCGGTTAGACCAGTCCGGCCGCTGGCCGGTCGTCCTCCAAAATATTGCTATCGGCAGCGGATTGTACGGCTGGACGATTCCGTTTGTCCTGGATGCCGAGAATCCCAAGTGGTATGTCGGGACGGAAATGCTTTCAATCGGCGGTGCATTTTATTTGACCTACCAGTACACAAAAAATATGAACATACCGTACAGCCGTGCCCAGATGATGCGAGGCGGATCGGTGCTGGGACTACGATATGGCTATTTAGTCAATGATGTCTTCGAATTATGGCCTTCCGAAGTTGACCTTTTTACCAACAGT
The DNA here is from genome assembly GCA_021734025.1 of Candidatus Neomarinimicrobiota bacterium. Classification (NCBI taxonomy): domain Bacteria; kingdom Pseudomonadati; phylum Fidelibacterota; species Fidelibacterota bacterium. The sequence goes on along the minus strand of JAIPJS010000005.1, from coordinate 41,046 downwards.
TCCAAGGGCTGGGCTGTGTCGTTAATGGCTTCTGTTCCGGCTGGGATATGGGCTGGAGATTACCTGTATAAACAGTGGAAGCCGAGTCATGGCCACTCCTGGGCACTCAGTCTGTGGGGCGAATTAGGAGGCTATGCTTCAAGGAACCTGCACCGTATTTCGGCCGGCACAGAAGACAAACCAGAGCAATGGGAATATGAAGAATATAACCCCTGGTCAGGCCAATACATTTTTCATGAGCAAGAGTATAATCAGGCTCTTCAAAAATATCAGGAATGGAAACGCACCGATGCACTCATGGAGATGGCCGGCTATCCACTGGGTATTTACCTGGGACACCGGTACTTCGGCGACCGGAATTATACGTTCGGTGACGCCCTTATGCTCTACGAGGGACGGTTGCTTGGCCTGATGTACGCAGGGTTACTTTCGGAGATTGCAGATATCGATTTGGAGTCCTCGCTTAGCCTGACAATGAGAACAGTCGGAAGTTTGGGTGGTGCCTTTCTGATGGATCGGTACATTTCCAAAGATGATTACCAGTTTGGAGAGGCGGTACTTATGGCACTGGGTACAGGTTCCGGTATGGCGTTCAGCCTTGGTACCGCCGCTTTGACTTCTATCAACGACGGAAAGGTTATCTCTGCAATGGTTATGGCCGGTGGCGCCGGCGGTTTCTTTCTGACGCGCTCCATCCTGGATGTCAGCAGAGATGGCACCTACTCTACTCTTGAATCCCGGAAATCATTTGATGTGATTCCCTCTTTTTCTGTCGTGCCGGTTCGGGACGAAAACAACCGCACAGCGTTTCTTTCCATGATTCAGGCAGAAATTCGTTTTTAACTAAACCGAAAGAACCAAGAGCTAAGAAAAAAGAGCCAAAGAAAACCGAAAAAATTTGCCGCGAAGGCTCAAAGACACGAAGAAATAACTGTCAGTTGATTACACAGATAACAACTGAAAAACCTATCCGTGACTATACACGAATTACGTGGGAGATAAAAAAATGCATGCAAAATTTTCCCGAGCTCTCTAGTCTGACTCCCACGGGGTTGACATATTTGTTGGAATTCAACGTAAAATATGGAATTCGGAAAAAAATGATCCCGTCGCCGATCGCTAACAGCGTCGGTGACGGTAGTATTCATACGAACGATTGAAAATGTTACATAAAGACCTTTTCAGAGGTCGAATGGCCCTGAAAGGGTCATTTGTCTTATGCAATTGACGAATGTGCCCATTGATGGGTACGCATGGTTTTTCATCCAGCCCCAAAGGGGCGTTCTTTTTTCCTTATTCCGTAATCCCTATTCCTTTTTTCCAATAATTATCACGAATTCCTGAAGCCGCCTGTCATTCCCCCGGTTGTGTATTTTTGCCTACTGCTGACTGATTTTCGTTTCACATCTCACGTCTCACATCTCACGGTTTTTTACCTTTTGAACCAACCCCGGCATATACTATCTTAACCGCGTTATGGGCTATTCATTGGAACAGTTGGGCTGGAACGACTTTTTCGCCTCCGAATTCGCGGAGTTCGAATCCCGGGGATTTGAGCCGGGACGAATTGCAATCGAGAATCGGGATAATTATCTGGTAATGTCAGCAGACGGGGAATTGGATGCGCAGATCACTGGCCGGCTCATTTATTCGGCAGAATCGGCGGCGGATTATCCCAAGGTTGGCGATTGGGTGGCGATCTCCGTGATGGGTGACGAGGGCAAAGCCATCATCCACGACATCCTGCCGCGACAGACAACGTTTACCCGCAGAGCCTCGGGGAAACGGACGGAATTACAAATCATCGGCGCAAACCTGGATCACGTGTATGTGGTGCAGAGTCTGGACGGCGACTTCAGTCCGAATCGCCTGGAGCGCTACCTGGTGATGATCCGGGAGAGCGGCGCTCAGCCGGGCATCATACTGAACAAATCGGACCTGGCTGAAGATTTATCGGATAAGAAAGACGCAGCTCAGGACATCGCTGGGACGGTGCCGTTGTTTGTGGTGAGTGCTAAAACGGGCAACGGAATCGACGAACTGGCATCTGCGATTCAGCCGGGCGAGACGATTGCGCTGGTGGGATCGTCGGGCGTGGGCAAGTCGACGATTATCAATGCGCTGCTCGGTGAGGAGCGCCAGAAGACCCAGGAGGTGCGCGAGTTCGACTCCAAGGGGCTCCACACCACGACCCGGCGGGAACTGATCCTGGTGCCGGATGGCGGACTGATTATCGATACGCCGGGGATGCGGGAGTTTCAACTGTGGTCCGGCGGGGGGATGGAGGAGGTGTACGACGACATCCTGGATCTGGCGGCAGAGTGCAAATTCAATGACTGCACGCATACGCACGAGGTGGAGTGTGCGGTGCTGGCAGCGGTGGAGTCCGGCGAGATTCCGGAGTCGCACTACGAGAATTACCTGAAACTCCAGAAGGAATTAGATTACCTGGAATCCAAACAGGACGAAGCGGCCCGCCGCGAGCGCGAGGAGTACTGGAAACAGATCTATAAGGATGTGAAGGAGATGAAGAAGCACCGGAAGAAGTTGCGGTGAGAAAAAACAAATAGCACGCTGTCCGCCTTCGGCGGATCGCAGAAACAGCAGATAACCACGGATTAAACTAAAATTTAATTGTACAAACGATATATCTGATCAATAACTATCGTAATTTCATCTTCTGTAGTAAATCTTCTAAATGAACTGATTAATTAGCTTGCAGAAATACTATATCACGGTGGTATTCAAGATATGGTTGGTGCCTATTAGAAATCTTAAGATTTAAATCAGATTTTATTCCCAATGAAGCCGGTTTTTGGAAAAACTCTGAAATTATAATGCTACCATTCTTTTTGAAAGATATGAAGCCTTTATCAAAAGCTTTATCAAGATTTGGAATCAATAACAGGCCGTTGAACACATCCATACGCTCTTTGTTATCGGAACTTCTCCATGGTTTAATGTGTGAAGCGACTAATAATTTAGAGGATTGATAGCCGGTTACTGCACATCTCTGCCAGTAATCCATCAGACTTTTTCTGAAAACGCCCTGACCCAGACGGGATTTAATAAGACTGTCTTTTTCAGTTTCAGAAACAGAATCATCATTTGATACTTTGTCTATATCCTCTTCAATTTCATTTTGGATAGCTATCAGGTATTCTGAGTACCTGTTTAATGCAGCGCTGTACATCTGATGTCCATCAGTATTTCTTTCCAGAAAAATCTCAAGTTCTTTAATCCTATTGGAAAGTGATTCAAACTCTTCAGGATCATTGACATCAATTAGGTTTGACTTTACTATTCCAGCCTCTTCTGCCCAACCAGAAATTGATCCGTATACGGCACTTTCATATTTCTTTGCTGAAATTGGTTTTCGTCCAGTAGATATGAGCCAGTTTTTGAAGGTCAATTTTAATCTTCCTTTATCGACTCTATGAATTTTACAGTTTCGTCAAGATCCCATGTTGTAATTCCAGTACGGAAAAAATAAGATCCAAATTTACCCAGTATTTCATTTGTAAGTTCATCACTTAATGTTATCTGAAGATCGTAACTAGACAGTAATTCTTCCTTTGCTATCATTGAATAAGATCCAATTTTTATTAAGCCGCCAACAAAAAAAGGGGACCTAACTAAGTATCTGTCATAACCTGAATATTCAGGATTATCAGTAATAGCATTAAGAATTTTACCTTTCTGAGTGTTACTTGTCGTCTTATCTGGAAATTTTTCTGTATCAATATTACATACTAAAATTTCTTGAGGATCTTTATTAGCAAGGTCACATCTGGGTGTCATTACTAATAAATGCTCGTTTTTTTCTTGGCTAAAAAAGATATCTCCAGTTACAATCTTTTGATCATTAATTCTTTTCACATAGTGCTCAACCGGATTAAGGTATTCCTCATCTCCTTCATTTTCTGATAACTGAAGCACGGTTAAAAGTGACCTTAAGGCAATTCTCTTAAAGACCTTTTCAACCCTTTCTTTAGATTCTTTGACATCCTCTTCAGCAACAGTGTTAATTATTTCTTCTATTTGCTTGTTATTTGTGAATTGAGATATAAAAGATTTATTTAATTCATTATGAAAATCTTTTTCAATTTTTCCACCCGGGCTAAATACGTCTAAAAATCCAGATTCATCAAAAAGCTTGATCAGCCTGAGTATTTCGTCTGGCCCATTTGCTTTATCAATTTTAAACACAGTTCCATGGGTTTCAAATTGTTCCTCAATAGCTTCTAAAAACCCGCTGTAAATGAAAATAGGAATACTAACCGTAGAAAAACTATCCTCTACAGAGTCCAGAAATTCTGCATCACCTTTGTGTAGTTCTTCTTTACCGGGCTCAGAACTTAATAAGTCAAAGACCAATGCCTTTAGAGAATTTTTATGCTCTTCAATAAGCTTATAAAATTCATCTTTTGTTTGGCAAGTGACTAAATCAAGATTAATACCGGACTGATCGAATAGCCCTTTAAAATCTTGAAGAATTTTTTCATCGTTGTCTAAATGAATTATTGTACCCAAATTATTCACTTTCTTGCTTTTTTATTATAAATACCGGTCCATTTTTTCGATTCTCAGCTGTTATGTCCCAATCATTTTTACTGAGAATACTTTGCGTGTAAGAAAGGCCTAATCCGGTTGCATTTTTCTCTTTTCTGGTTGTGACACCATATTCAAAAATATCTTCTATAATATCTTCTGATATAAGCGGTCCTGTATTACCTACTATTATGTTTCCATTGTCTATTTGAAAATAAATAGTTCCTGGTTCCTCCGACCTTTTTATCCAATAAACGGCATTATTTAAAATATTCAGGAAAGCTATCCAGAAGGGGTATTCATAATCTTTCAGAGTAAAATTTTCAGTTTCTCCAATAAGATTTATACTAATTTCTGCATCCTCAAAATCCGTTTTAAATAAGGTGCATACCCGCAAAAAGGTATCAACAGGTTTGAATTTTTTAGTTCTTGTTCTCCCTATTGCAGGTTGAAGAGAATTTCTTAACTCTGCTAATACATCAGTTGCACTATTCAATGAATTTATATCGTTGAGGAAGATCTCTTTAACCGCCTCAGCAATTTTCTCTTTCTTTAGATCTAAGGAAGATTTCGTAGTTCTCAAAGTTGAAATAGGCTGTACCATCTCATGATACACCAGTTCTATTCCGCTACCAAGAGATGCTAATCGTTCTGAAAATGTTAATGCCTCTTCTAAATTATCCAAAGAAGTCGTAATCTCTTTGACAAATTTTTCTGATTTTTTTCTGGCCTGATCTACATTTTTACTGGATTCAATAGACTTTAGAAACTTATCTATGTTAGGTCTTTTATGTTTACTGGAAGGCACCCTGCCAAGACCATGCTTTAATCGATAGTTATACCTTTTACGTCCTAGGTTTTTGAAAATAACTTTTAAAGTTTCCTTAACCTGAATGAAAGCTGTGTTTTCAAGAAAACCTTCTCTGTTAGTCTTTTCTTCAATCTGATCATTTTCCGGGGAATAGAAAAAGACATAACCAATAATCTGATTGGTATTAACATTTTGACCTGGATTCTGAACTCTCGCTTTAGATAAACCTATCCAGTCTTCGACCTCTTCCCCATATGGCTTTACACCAAATCCATTTTTTGAAACCCTAAGCCCTTGAAATTCTTTAAAAGTACTTCTAAAGGTATTTATATTTTCGAACCCAGCTTTTTCAGATAGTTTTGCCCGATTATCAGATTCTCCCATATCATATACTCGGAAGTCAAAGTAATATTCGCCTGTCTCCATTTCATTTTCAGAATCACTTTCATTATCAAATAATGTCGGCTGATCCTTACCGCGTAAGCTTTTATCTTTAATTTCATTCCGAGAAATTGAAAAAGTTATTTCATGGCCATCTTTTTCAAGTCTGTTGAAGCCAAGATATCCATCAACATCACCTTCGCCAGTAACTTTACCAAAGACCCTGTAATCAAAAACATCAAGTATTGGAATTGGGTCTATATCCTGCCATTCTATTTCAGATTTTTCCTGATCAGGGAGCAAATTGATTCCAAAACTTATTTCAAATGAATCATCTTTTGATGCAATGATTTTCTTCGCATCAATTATTTCTCTTTCTAATAATTCATCCTGGATTTCCGAACTTAAAGTTATCGGAGTAATAAGTGTGGCTAAAGACTTATAGAAATTGGTACTCTTCAGAGAGTGCTCATTTAATTTCTCGTTACTTTCGAGAAAATCTTTCCTGAGAATTTTAACTACCGCTTCATCAAACTCCTCAATCAATATTAATGTGCCTTTCTCAAAATGATCAAGGTCATTTTTTTTCAGAACCTCAAAAAGCTCATCATTTTCATAAGAGTTTCTAATTTCTAGTAACTCCTCATCTCTAAATAAATCTAGGTAGTTCTCAATGCTTGAGCCTGGAAATTTGATATCCTTAAGTAAAGCTTCCTCCTTAAATAATTCCCTGTCTACTGTTATCCAGTTATAATCATCCGAAGGATTTTGTCTTGAAATAACAGTAACAAGCCTGCCCAGGGCCATAGAAGCAAGTCTGCCAATTCCTTTACTACCCAATAAATTTCTTCCATATACAGGACTTTTAACCCCCTCCTTTCGTTTATCACTTACAGAAGGCTTAAGCCAATCACCAAATAGAATAGACTCATCCATCCCATTTCCATCATCAAAAATTAGAGTAAAGGATGATTCTTTTGATTCAGCACTGTGAAAATAAACTTCGCAATTCTTTGCGTCGGCATCATAGGCGTTTTTTACTAATTCATTAATAGCAGTATTGGGTTGCCCAATGAGTTCTTCGCCCATCTGAATAATTGACATTGCCCCTGGAGTAAAAGAATAAGTTGATATCTCTTTATAATTAGTCATCAAAGGACCCTTTTTATTTTGCGTGCTATTTCTTGTGCAAGAATTGGTGGCACAGCATTGCCAATTTGAGTAAATACAGAAGTTCGAGGTCCTTCAAAAAAGTAATCGTCTGGAAAAGACTGAATTCTGGCCGCTTCCCTAACTGAAATAGAGCGTAATTGCTTCTGATCCGGATGAATGTAGTAATGACCATCTTTGGCGATATGAGCTATCATAGTATGAGAAAAACCTTCACCATCAACTACTTTAAAACGATCCAAAAAAGATGAGATATTTTTTTGAGTTCTCATCTCTTCAGGAATATCTGAATTCTTTAACCTCGCACCTCCTTCCCATCTTTCTATAGCCATTCTGTAAATATTCAAATCTCTTTCATTATGAGGGCGGGCAATGTGGTGTGTCAATACATCTATTCCGTTTCGGATATAGGTATTAACATACTCAGATCCTCCTTGTGTGTAGTGATTTCCCGGATCGTAAGACTTGCCTGGTTCAAGGTCTGGTAAATCATTAAATAATTCGTCAATCTTTGTATCGGGTATTTTCTTTTCAAATTCAGGATATGATAAATCTAAGTTTTCTCTCCAACCAATTATGATTACCCGTTCTCTCTTCTGTGGTACGTTAAATTCAGAAGCATCCAATTTTTTATCTTCAAATTCATAGCCCGCATTTTTAAAGCATTCTTTCAGCCCTTCATAATATTTTCCTTCATCTGCCGTATAAATTCCAGGTACATTTTCAAAGATGAACATCTTTGGAGTAAAGTGATCAAGGAATTCACCATATAATTCATATAAATAAATTAATTTTTCGTTTTTTTCTTCAATATAAGCGGAGGCACTAGAGTATGCCTGGCAAGGAGGGCCACCAATTATTAAATCAAGTTCTTCATCCTCAAGCTTCTGGTCAATTAAATTGAAAAGGTCTTCTAAGGTCTCTTCCGATATTTCAGCGTCAATTACCGTATCAAGTATTTCATCAGGTATTAAATCATAGAATTCTTCTCTTGTTATTTCTTGGTTCAGATAACGAATATATTCAGAGATATGATTTTCCTGCTTTAAATAATGAAAGGCAGTCCGGGTTTTAATAGTCTGGCAAGCATGGTGATCTTTTTCAATATGAGCCACAGCTTCAAATCCTTCCCTGTAAAAACCTTCAGAAAGACCGCCGGCACCCGCAAATAAATCTATGTATTTCATTAATTTAAGCTATTCTGAAATAAATTAGTTGTTTAACTTTCTCTAAAATGAACAAACTTAGTCATTTATAAAATAAGAATTTTCAGGATAGTATATGGTTTCTCATCATCCCTCCTACACCAACCTCGACAACCTCTTCACTTTTTCTTTATCGGCGAACCTGGCTTTGGGGTCATAGTTTTTAAAGTGTACGCCAAAGGAATTGAGTCCATCACCTATATCCTCGAGTATTACTTCTCTTGGAATCTTTGCCGAATTCAGGTTATCATCGATCCAGCGACAAATTTCATCACCACTGGGCACAATTCGAATTTTGATCGATACAATTATTTGAGAAAACCCTTCGAAAGTCTCCTTAATATGATAATAAAAATCAGACTCAGAACTAATAACTTTTTAAAGATTTTCTGAGTGTAGCGAGTTTTACCGATAACTCAATAGGAACAAAATCACAGATTTTGGCCATTGAGAGTCGGCATAGGCTTTTCTTGGCAACGAGGGCCACCGATCAAAACCCATTTTTTTTCATTGTTTAATGCAACCCTTATCCTTCGATCGACTTCATCTGGGGTTACTGAACTTTCATCAAATCCAAGCTTGATATTCCAAGCTTCATTTTTTGCTTTTTCTTCCTGCTCAGGCCAAGACTTAAATAATTCTTCTTTATCGATTTCCTGCCGTAAAAACTTGTAATACTCTTCAGGAGCCTTGCCGGGCGCAAACTGGCGGAAAAAACTTCGTAACTCTAACGTTTCGTGAGCATACTCATCCATTTCAATAGAGAGGACTGTATTAAAAAACCGTTCTCCCTCTTCATTCATAACGGAACTAAATCCTTCTCCTAAGCCTCCAGGGCCGGCAAAAATGTCAATAACAGGTATGCTCATTTATTTTCTTCAACCTTATTTGCAATTTCCTGAAGTTTCACTTCCTTTTCCTCTGATTTTAACTCACACTCCCAAACCACGATAACGTTCCACTCCATTTTCCGGAGTTCAGAAATGTTTTCCTCGTCCCTTTCTCTGTTACCGAATAATTTTTCTTTCCAAAATTCCGTTCGGGTTTGCGGAATTTTGAAGTACTCACATCCTTCGTGCGCATGCCAGAAGCAGCCGTGAACAAATATCGCGGTGTTATATTTTGGTAAAACCAGATCCGGTTTTCCAGGCAAATTGTTCACGTGTAACCGGTAACGAAAACCGTAGGAATGCAAAAACTTCCGAACCAGCATTTCGGGTTTAGTATCCTTACCCCGAATCCGGCTCATATTGTAACTGCGGACTTCCGGCTCGTGAACGTCGGTCATTTTAAGTGAGCGTCATCGTTTAAAATGGTACTTTACCAAGTACCATATTTAGGACTCGGTTTACGGGTGTAATATTACCAAGATGTGACTGAAGTACAACAGATAAACTACAGTATTATTCCCTTTGCTTTAAGGTATTGGCCTCGCTTTCAATTTTGTGTACTACTGATATTTTTCAGATTGTATACTGTTTTGTTCATCCGGCCTCCACTACAATTTTGCTTTATCGGCCCATGACTGGAGGATCGTCAGAACCAGCTGTCTGACCGAAGGGAGTTCTGGTTCTGGCCCGGAGGGAATGGGTGCCGATACCGAAATTGTCGTGGCAGCCTTGATTTTTTCTACCCGTTTTGTATCAAGACAAAACGGGTAATAAAGTCAAATTGATATAATTGCTTCCCGATACAATCGATAAACGTTTTTATGAAAACCTAACCTGAATAATTCATGAATTTATCTTTCACTCCAATTTGGGAAATTCCTCACATTCGATAGACAAAGAGTTTGCCACTCTTCGACAGGCTCAGAGTGACTCCTAGAGGCGTCATCCCTCGGAAGAGGCTCCTTCCGGAGCTGAGCTTGTCGAAAGGTAGACGCCGGAACTGGGGCTCAAGCATGGCGAGACCGAAAAACCGACTCTCGTGCTTTTGGAACTTGGCCTTCAAATTAATTTCGCTCTGTCGGCCAACGTCCGACGTAAAGCCAGTATTATCTGTTTGAGAGAATGCAATGACCGAGTTCTGGTTCTGGCCCGGAGGGAATGGGTGCCGATACCGAAATTGTAGTGGCAGCCTTGATTTTTTCGCCCCCTTTTGCATCAAGGCAAAAGGGGGAATAAAGTCAAATTGGAATGATTGATGCCGATAGACCCTGGCAGGGTCCCGGACACCTGTCAAGGTCTTTTTGACTCGCATCGCTCACTTCTCCCGGCGGACGCCTTTAAATCTGCCACCGCTGGTTTTCACGTCCATAAACCGGCCGGTTTTTCTGTTGCGTTTAATGTACAAGCCGTTTACCGGATTTTTAATCTGGGAGCGGTTGCGAACGGCACCATGCCGACGGTTATCGCCGGACTTGCCATTTGTCGCCATGGTTAATCACCTCCTTACATTGTTCTTTCTTTGGTTGACAAACTACTATTACTAATCTATCTTGTCAACAAGATTGGGAGGTAAAAATGCCACAACTTGCACAGCGTTTAAAACATGCGCGTCTTATGCGGGGATTTTCGTTGCAGGACTTGTCTGATCGTCTCGACAATAGAATCAGCAGGCAGGCGCTGCACAAGTATGAAAAAGGGCAGGTCGTACCGGGCAACGTGATGATCCAAAACATCGCAGATGCTTTGGATTTGAAACCGGATTACTTTTATCGGGATCATGCGGTAGAAATCGAGGAGATTTCGTTTAGAAAACTGTCAAGGCTCCAGAAAAAAGAACAGAACCGAATTGTGGAAACCGCACGTGATTTCCTGGAACGCTATCTTGAGCTGGAAAAAATTCTCGGTACCCAGCCACATGTAAAAAATCCACTACAAGAACAAAATATTACCAATAAAAAGGATGTCGAAAACGCAGCGCAGCAATTGAGGGATCAATGGAATCTCGGCATCGATCCCCTCTACAATGTTCTGGAATTGCTGGAAGATCGGGGTATCAAAATAATCGAATTGAGTGGCGACGATTCGATCGATGGTTTTTCTTCCTGGATTAACAACTCTGTCCCGGTTATCGTTCTGAATAAAGAGAAAAAAGGTTCACTTGACCGCTACCGGTTCAATGCGATGCACGAGCTCGGACATCTCCTTTTGAATATTAACCACATGAATCACCGGAAGCAGGAAAGTCTTTGCCATCATTTTGCCGGTGCGATGCTGCTGGATAAGCGGGCAGTTGAAGCAGAACTCGGTTTAAAGCGGAAGAAAGTTTCTTTACAGGAACTTGCTTCACTGAAACGACAGTACGGGATCTCGATACAAGCCATCGCGACCCGGCTGAAGGAATTGGAGATTATGAGTGAAGGGGCTTACCGGGATTTTTACAAATTTATCAACAGCAATAACCTGAGACAGGATGAGTCCGATCTGGCAGAATACACCGGAGAGGAACAGGCTCTCCGATTCGATCAGTTAATCGGCCAGGCGCTGGCAGAGGAGTATATCTCTATTTCGAAGGCCGCAGCACTGAAGAATCAGCCGATAAACGAATTCCGTCACAACTTCCTCCTGGGATAGATGAAATTAGCCGTCACAGATGCTTCGATATTTATCGATTTGCTGCTGTGCGATGCTTGTAATGCCTTTTTCCAATTACCCCATAATATTATTACCTCATATCAGGTGTGGATGGAGTTAGATCAAGACCAACGTGAATTTTTATCCACATGGGTAGAAAAAGAAAAACTCACTATTGTTGAAATCGAAGAGAACTTTATTGACGAAACGGATCCCTTCAACCTGTCCATGTCCCTTTCGATTGCCGACCGCTCAGTTTGGTTTCTTGCTAAAAAGGAAAGTGCATTGCTGCTAACCAGCGATGGCGTTTTGCGTAAAATGGGAAGAAAGCACAAGATAAAGACACATGGGTTGTTGTGGGCTTTTGATCGGATGGTAATGGAAAACACCCTAACGACAGATGAAGCCATTGTAAAGTTAGAACAGGTCTTCGAACACAATTTATACTATCGCAGAAATGAAAAACTGCTGCATGCGTTTGAAAATCTTAAAAAGAATTGGAGCCATTAATATTATCCTGTCCTCATCGCACCAGTAGTTCGTACCAAAGGAGTGGCGAGACCGATAAAACCAACGCTTCTCTTCACTTTTTAGTTTTGGCATCGTTTTCAATTTTGGCCACCGTTGTTTTTTACTCCGGCCTCCACTACAATTTTGCTCTATCGGCCCATGACCATAGGACAGCCAGAACCAGCTGTCTGACCGCAGGGAGTTCTGGTTCTGGCCCGGAGGGAATGGGTGCCGATACCGAAATTGTAGTGGCAGCCTTGATTTTTTACCCCGTTTTGTATCAAGACAAAACGGGGATGCTTAAAACTAAATTAATGTGATTGCATAACCGTACAACAGATTAACCTTTTTTATAAATCCGAACCTGTATCGGAAGATAAATTTCTTTTTCTCCGCACTTTTTTAGAAAAAGTGCTGCAAAAATCCGGCTGCTGAAATCCTATTAAGAACTGCTACACCGCTCGTCTGGGAGAATCAGAACTCCCTCGTTTCACTCGGTCAAACAGCTGATTCTCCCTGCCGACATCGCGGCAGAAGTTCTACAATACGATTTCAGATGCCGTAAAAAACTTGCTTTGGCAATTTGCTTGTATTCTTGGGTTTAATTTGGGCAATGCTGTGGTGAGCAAAGGAATTGATGACGAAAGACCCTGGCAGGGTCACAATGACGTAGGCCGGCTCACTATGCCTTTACCTTATCCAATTCCTCCTGCATCGCCGGGCGGCGATTATAGGTTTCCCGGAATTCCGCCACCAGGTTCCGCACGAAATCGGCGCCACCGGAGATGTCCCGGATGTTGTTCAGCGTCCTGACAATCTCCCGGTAATACTTGCGCCCCGTATACTCCGCCGCAAAGGCGCGCAGGGTCTCCCCGTATATTGCGAGGAGGTCTTCGGGAAAATCTTCCCTGAGATAAGTGCCGTACTCCTTCAGCAGAGAAAGGTCCGGGTTCTCCGATAACAATTGCAGCAAATCATCCCAGTGATGTTCATACGCATAGACCTCCGCCAGCGCCCGGGCCGGGAAGTATGATTTCGAACGGATCTCCTCAATCAGATCCGCCAGAATTGGGCGCCATTCCTGATCGGTATAGGTCGATCTGAGCTCCTTATACCAGGAGATATCCTGCCGTCGATGGAGGAAAAAGAACCGTGCATATTGACGAATGTTCTCCGTGTCCTCTTCCGCTTTGGCAATCCGGAACAGCCACTGTTCCCAGCGATATTCGTATCCAGGCGGATACTTTTGCTCCCGTATAAGTTTAATCCCATCCCGTACCAGTGATTTTGCCGTGTCGAAATCCTCTTGATCAAATGCTTCCTGAATCCGCCGCTCCCGGAACTCCTCGATGTCCAGATGCGCATCGATAATATCGGCGGCTTCGTCCTCCCGGCCGGTCTGCTCCAGGAATTCGATCTGATGTTTCAGCGCTCGCTGAAACCGGTAATCGAAGCCAAAGTCATCTTCCGCATTTTCCGCCGCTTCCAGCTGTGCTTTGATGAGCCGCTCCACCTGCTTAGCCTGCCGGGGATTCCTGATCAGTGCTGTCAGGACAGACAGGATAGTCTCATCAAATCCAAAATCGGAATACTGCTGTTTTGGATACTCTTTCAGCAAAAACTGAAAAATCTCCGACTGTAAGTCATCATCTTCGGTGGCAGTGCCGGCTTCCCGGAGGATCTCCAGGGCGTTGTTCGTCACAAAACCGCCGTCACCACTGGAATCATCCATCCGCTGGATGAGTTTCGGCACTTCCTGCACTACGGCGCGGGCGATGTGCCAGGCGGCGTGATATTCCGCGGACTCCAATTTTTCGTATGCCTGCTGAATCATCGTATGGATCGGCTGCATAACCCGGAAGCTGTTCGAATATTTAATAAATCCATGGCGGTCGGAGCCTGCCCGCGCCGATTCCCGGATCACGGCGACGTAATCCCGCCAGGCGTCGGGGACGTCCGCAGTGGTAAATTTTGCCAGGAATTCCCGTTCCATCTCCGGATGAAACTGCGCGTAATCGCGGAGGAATTTCCGGAGCGCGTCCACCGGCAGGTCGTCGACCAGTGAATCAAACCGCCTTTCCGGTGATTTTCTGGTAGACCGCTTTTTCTGCTCCGGATCGGCTTTCGCAGATTTCCCCTCCTTCAACTCCATCAATACTGCAACCACGTGCTTGCACACTGGTCCATAATCATAAGGACAGGTGCACGCCCAGGACGCCACCACATCATTGGAAAGTGATATTTCGACGGTATATGTTGCGGTACCCCTGACCTGCGCCACCCACTGACCATCCAGCGATTCCTCAAGCGAAGTTACCAGATCGCGATAAAAATAGTCCTGCCCTCTATCAACGATAGTTGACGATACTTCCCCGGTAAAATTCGTGAGTGTGAGATTTGGAAGAGGCATAGTGCAAACCTACCGCAGCGACTGAGATTGTCAAAGGAGAAAAGTTTATCACAATAAATCATTTCGGAATTGGTCGACCATCGTGGTTCTTTTTTCCTCATAAAATGTTTGGTATTACTCCGACCTCCACTTTTATATCAAGGCAAAAGGGGAATACAAACAAATTGATGTGACTGGTACAATAGGTAAATGTTTTTGATAAATACTAACCTATGTCGAAAGATAAACTTTCTTTTTCTTCCGCACTTTTTTAGAAAAAGTGCTGCAAAAATCCGGTTATGCCATTCCTTTCTAGAACAACTACGCTGCGATTCGGGGATAATTCGGAACTCCGTCGCTCCACTCCGTCAGACAGCCGAATTATCCTGTCCTCATCGCACCAGTCGTTCGTACTTAAGGAATGGCGAGACCGAAAAACGAATCTCTTTGCTTTTGAGTTTCGGCCTTCAAATTAATTTCGCTCTGTCGGCCAACGTCCGACGTGAAGCCAGAACCAGCTGTTTGAGTCCGGCAGTTGCCGGACGAGTTTCTGGTTCTGGTAAGGAGGGCGTTGCTGCCGATACCGAAATTAATTTGGCAGCCTTGATTTTTTCTCCACTTTTGTATCAAGGCAAAAGAAGAAAGAATGCCGGTAGATAAAATTCCTCAAAATGCCGAAGTTCAAGAAACTTATTGCTGTCTTGAATTATTTGAATGAAAAGGAGCCCCAATGTCCCGCTCAACTATAAATCTTACGCCAGATTTACACGATTATCTGTTATCCGTCACCCTCCGCGAACCGGAGGTATTCAGAGATCTCCGCGAAGAAACCGGCACAATGGAAATGGCCCGGATGCAGATCTCCCCGGAGCAGGGCCAGTTTATGTATTTGCTGGTAAAATTAATGGGCGCAAAACGCACGCTGGAAATTGGCACGTTTACCGGATACTCCGCACTCTGGACAGCCATGGCGCTGCCGGAGGACGGCACGGTCGTCGCCTGTGATGTGAGTGAAGAGTGGACAAGGATGGCACAGGAGTATTGGCAAAAAGCTGGCGTCGCAGAGAAGATCGACCTTCGTATCGCGCCGGCAGACGAGACTTTGCAAAAGCTGATAGAATCCGGTGAAGAAGGCCGCTATGACTTCGCCTTCATCGACGCAGACAAGACCGGATACGATACGTATTATGAGCAGTGCCTGCAGCTGCTGCGACCCGGCGGACTGATTATATTCGACAACGTGCTACGTCGGGGGCGAGTCCTCAACGAAAACTCCGACGACGAAAACACCGTCGCCATGCGCGCATTAAACGAGAAACTGCACCAGGACGACCGCATCGATCTCAGCATGCTCCCGCTGAGCGACGGGTTGACGCTGGCGTTAAAACGATAGGGATACTGTGGGAAACCAGGTGTTTTTGGCGTTTCTGAATCTTAATCATAATCTTACTCTATTTGGTAAATATTGCTTACTGCGTATTAACCCTCAATTTATTTGAGGATCGACATTAATCCGAATTAGCCCCATTTGAAGAGTACCGGAATGTGGGGATGAGCATGCCTTGAAATTAGATTTCAAGGCTAATCGATTGCGTAAATCAAATCCAAAAAAGCCTCGCAATCTCATTGCGAGGCGGCTTCCGCTTCTAACGATTTTTTCAGCATTTCCACCGTCCGTATCCGCTCTTCTTTCGCGCGCATGGCCACGTATGGCTGCATGAGTTTGAAGAGGCCGAACATTTTTCCTTCGGCATGGTGACGTACTCTGGTTCCGTCTTCCACTGACTCCAGTTCGTAGGCAGGATAGGTTTCCATCACCCTGAGACCGAACCAGCGCAGTTCATTCCGAAAGGTGATTTTGGTGGGACGCTCAAATTCCAGAACTTCACCTGTATAGGTTCCCACTCTGGTTTCATCGATAAATGTGGTTCCTTTTCCGATCGGCCCTTCCGATGTCTTGCGACAATGCAAAAACACTTTGGATTTCGGCAGCCAGTCCGGGTAACCGTTTATGTCGATTAGGCGATCAAACACATCGGTGAGGGAGCGGTCAATTATCGTCTCATATTGGACTCGTATCACCAACGCGCTCCTTTTATCTTTTTCAATAATATAACACACTTAAGTAAATATGAATCAAGATCCGGAAATATCAAAATGTATCGGTTCACCACTTGACCCGCAAAGGACCATATCAGGCGTTTTATCTTCCGCTCGGTAACCCACTCAAATAATCTCTGGCAAATTCAAGTTGATAATCCGCGCCCTGCTGTAAGTCCGCAGGCGTTTGCTCAACGCGAATATCCGGTACGACGCCATTCCATTCGATGACAGTGCCATCATAACTGGTAAAATAGCGGTTGATAATCCGTGCTCTTTTACCGGACGGCAGGTCAAATTCGTAGATATTCCCCCCCAACCCAGCTGTGGTATCACCGATTAGCGTCACCGCCTGCTCATCATGCATGAGCGCCGGAAAAATCTCGGCAGCGCTGGCGCTTGTTCCGTTCAACAGTATAACCACAGGTTTGGTGTATTGATTTTCGGTGCTTGGAGATATGGTCGTCTTTCTGGTGAGGGTTCTGGAAAAATCGGTCACAGTTACCGGGGATGTCAGAAACTTTGCCAGTAAATAGTAGAATGTGGATCCGTGGCCTCCGCTGTTATTTCGCACATCTAATATTAGTCCTTTCGAGTCACCGAAATATCGCAGTATTTGGTCAAATGCACGTTTCCAGTCTCCCTCGGTAAATGTGGAAATATAAATGTACCCGATGTCCGGCGTCATGTATTCGTACTCCAGATTACCCTGGCCGGCGATTTCCAGGGGATGTGAAAAATAGTTCCGGACAACCAGCGGACTGAAGGCGTGACGATCGCGTTGCAACCTAGGGGATTCCCACGTTGAGATGGGCCATCCGCCGTTAGTGATCAACGAGGCGTGGCCATCGTGCAGTTCGCCGAGCAGGTCGGTTAACAGGGGATACATTTCGTCACCCCGGGCCGCCTCGGCACGCGGAAGATACGCGGTGTAAATACTGTCCCAGTCGATGTTTTTAAATTCCAACAGCGGATAGACCGTATTCACAGTGTGCCAGACCGTAATGAAGTCTTCCATGTTATCGTTTTGAGAAGCAGGCTCCACCAGAAGATTTTGGCAACTCAGCGTCACCAGAGTAATACTGAAAAAACTGATGATATAAAGCCGTTTCTTCACAGAAAAAACCTCAGCGAGATGAAAAGATTGTCGCTCGCAACCAGAAAATTTTCCCAGGCGGTAATCCGGCTGACAAACAGGTCATAACCGGTGGATAGAGCGACCCGGCGATGGAGCCGGTAATCAATGGACACATTTGCGGAGAATGTCATCCCGGTGAACGGAATCAGGAGTTTGAGCGGTGAATCGTTGGATTCGCCCGTCAAATCTATGATACGGAGTCCCGCAGAGAGCAAGCTCAGATTACTGCCCAGCCGGAGACCGGTTTTCTCGGAAAGTGGAGTTACCAACTCTCCGTTTATTCCCAGAGAAAACAAGGCGGCAAACGAGTAGGACGTCCGGAATGCAGCGCCGCCGCTGGCAATCTGCTGGCGTCTGAGATGGATAAATGACTCCGTCGACGGTCCTAAATAGAAAGCAACATCTCTGGAAAATAACGATTCTGTGGCAACCGGATACAGATTTGCACGGCGGAGCGAGAACTGGCGTACCTGCGCCGAAACATTGTGATTGGCGATCTTTTCACCGTACTGGTAACCGAATGCGATCCGCGTGTGGGAATTCTGATGATCTTTATCCCATCTTGTATAGAAATTGTTGGTCAGGCCGGCATATTTCGCTGCAGAGATGTACTGGTCTGTCACACCAAAGTTTCCGATTCCCAGGCCGGCGGTAATCCCGGCAGGGAGGGGAATGGTTTCCTGGGATAAGACGGCTCCGGTTGTTATAAAGAGTACAATAAACGTTCGTAAAACCCGCATCATATCAATCCGCTTCGGAGTTCGATTGACAAACAGCAATGTGAACGTAATAGTTCTGAGAATAACCTGAAAGAAGCAAAAATAATATAGACTAGCGCGCAGGGTGAAACAACTGAAATCGTCGCCCAGGCGCGGTTCCAATGGGCATTCCTTGCGATTACCGCCCATAATTCGTAGCTAGTAAGCAGAAAGAATTTCAGGGAGGTGATTCCGCGGTAATCCGTACACATATTTTCTTTTTTTGTGCAAAGATTTGAGCCTTTTACACAGGAGATTCATTAAAGCCAAAGGAGGCGCGAGATGCGTAAATTTGCCGCACTTGTATTAATGTTATTAATTGGTGTTTCGCCATTGATAGCACAGGACACGGATTTCCGGAGTACATCCTGGGGCATGACCAAATCTGAGGTAAAATCAGCAGAAGATAACCAGCTCCTCCAGGAAAAGGCCAACGTTCTGTACTATTCCGACGATTTGGCAGGCGAACAGGTGTACGTGGTCTATCAGTTCGAAGGCCAAAATAATACGCTGAACCAGGGTCAATATATCCTCAATGCCGGATTTGAAAGTGGCTCGCAGTTTGTCGAGTATTTCGAATCATTGGAGTCCACCATGAGGGAAGACTACGGTTCCCCCGAGGTTGACACCACACTTGTCCAGGCAGAGCAATATCAGGACAAACCGGCTGAGGGGCTGGAAAACGGCGAGGTACAGTTACAAACGTCTTGGCAAACCGAAGAGACAGAAATCGTAATACAGCTCTGGAATGGAGACCGCGGCATACAGCTGGCCGTCCAATATATTGGCAAAACGGCGTAACGCCGGATAAAGAGACCAGGGTTAATCATACCCCGTCGCCAGGGAATTGGCGGCGGGGTTTTGTTTTTTTATTGCGTATGATGTATTGCGTAAATCTCACTCCTGTATCATTTTATACGTCATACGCAATACGCAATACTCTTTATGACCAAATAATTTTTTCAGTCACAAAAGCGCTTGACAATAAGATTTCCGGGTTGTAAATATTGTGTGACCAAATGAATAAAATAGTCACAAAAACATTTAAGGCTGCCAGAGATGCCAAAATCGTTCAGTTCTGAGGAAAAAACGGAGATCAAAAACGCGCTGCTTCAGACGGGTGAAGATCTATTCAGCACCTTCGGGCTGAAAAAGACCACCGTGGAGGATCTCACGGAAGCAGTCGGGATTGCCAAGGGATCGTTTTATTCGTTTTTTGAATCGAAAGAGGTACTCTACTTTGAAATCTTCCGGCGGGAAGAAAAGAAACTCAAGGGCAAGGTGTTGATGCAGCTCTCCGGGAAGGAATTCTCTGCACCCACGTTTCGCGATTTCCTGCTAGAGGCGTTTCGGCTCATCGGCAAAAATCCGATTATCCGCCGGATGTACCTGGAGGACGAGTACCGATACCTGGCACGAAAACTCCCGCAGGAATACCTCGACCAACACACGTCCGAAGATATCTCCGAGCTCACGCCGCTGATTCACCAGTGGCAGGATGCCGGACAGATGATCCGGCGTGACCCGGAGATCATCACCAGCGCCATCCGCGCCCTGTTTCTCATGATCCTTCACCGAAACGAAATCGGTGACGACTATTTCGATGATACCGTGGAATTGCTGGCAGAGAGCATCGCGAATCAGCTGATCCCGGAGGAACGCCCCTAATGATTACTGTCCGTGACCTGACATTTTCCTATCCCGGAAACGAACGATTTACCCTCGACACACTCAACTTTTCAGTTAATGACGGCGAAATTCTTGGCTTTCTCGGTCCCAGCGGCGCAGGAAAGAGTACCACCCAGAGCGTCCTCATCGGGATCCTGAAACGGTACGCCGGTTCAGTGCAAGTGCTGGGACAGGAACTGAGCAACATTTCACCGGATTTTTACGAGCAGGTCGGCGTGGCGTTCGAATTCCCGAACTTTTACTCCAAGTTCACCGCCATGGAAAATCTGGACTATTTTGCCGCGCTCTATAAGGATAATACGGCTAATCCCGGTGAACTGTTGGAGATGGTCGGGCTTTCGGGGGATGCAAACACCCGGGTTGGTAATTTCTCCAAGGGAATGAAGATGCGCCTGAACTTTTGCCGGGCGTTCCTGAACAATCCAAAATTGGTCTTCCTGGATGAACCGACTGCCGGACTGGACCCGGTGAATGCCAGAAAAATCCGGGACATCGTGTTGAAAAAACGGGACGAAGGTGTCACAGTCTTCCTCACCACGCACAACATGCACGTGGCCGACGAACTCTGCGACCGGGTAGCCTTTATTGTGGACGGCGAACTCGTCCTGTGTGATTCGCCCCGGGAACTGAAACTCCGGGACGGCAAGAAACTCGTCCGGGTCGAATATCAATTAAAGGGTCAAACCGAAACAAGGGATTTTCCTATCGATTCGCTGGGAGAAAACGCCGAATTCCTTAATATACTACGCAAAAACCAGGTCGAGACCATCCATACCCAGGAGGCGTCACTGGAGGATGTTTTTATAAAGACGACCGGGCGACGGTTAGTGTGAACGAATAGTGCGTATTACGTATTGCGTAAAAGAATTCCCGTCGGTCGTTTTTACCACAACAAAAACACTGGCGGTTGCTGGACCAACGGAGACAAGTAAAAATGACCCTTTCAGGGGTCGCAGACCCCTGAAAGGGTCATTCAAAGCAAGGTGCGAATGATTACGAATACGCAATACGCAGTACGCAATACTTCCAATGATAACCACTCAATTTTTACATAGAACGAATAAGCAATGAGAATTTCAGCCGCAATACAATACGATCTCAAATTCCAGTGGCGCCACGGATTTTACGCTGCGTACGCGCTGGTGACCGCGGTGTACCTTGCCGCCCTGCTGAGCCTTTCTCCGGAAGTCCGTGCTGTGCTGATCCCGTATCTGGTCTTTACCGATACTTCCGTACTTGGCTTCTTCTTTATTGGAGGGATTATCCTGCTGGAGCGCAGGCAACGTACGCTGGACAGCCTGTTCGTCACGCCGCTCCGTCCCCGGGAATATCTCTGGTCAAAAACCGCCACCCTGTCCGCGCTCGCCGTGCTGGTGAGTCTGGTCGTACTCCTCGGCGGCGGACAGACCAAAGCGAATATCGGCTGGTTTCTTATTGGCGCTGTGTTGGGTTCGATCTTTTTCATCCTCATCGGCATCGCAGTGGTCGC
Source organism: Candidatus Neomarinimicrobiota bacterium (assembly GCA_021734025.1). Taxonomy (NCBI): domain Bacteria; kingdom Pseudomonadati; phylum Fidelibacterota; species Fidelibacterota bacterium. The sequence goes on along the minus strand of JAIPJS010000005.1, from coordinate 19,334 downwards.
ACGTTCCCGCACGCTGAATGGCTATTTCTTCCGGGCCATTGTCTATACAATTGTCCTGGCGCTGCCCCTCATGGACTATTTTCACCTCGTCGAAAGCGTTTTCTTCCGCATACTGCCGACCTATGGACTGATAGTACTGGTCAGCGCACCGTTCAGGGCAGTTTCTTTTCCAGAGATGGGATTAGCTGTTATAAACCTGGTTATCTGGAACGGTTTGGCCTGGTGGTGGGCGGCGAGCTGGTTCAATAAATACGTCATACGAAGCATAGGATCGGATCTGTGAAGCGTACACTGACACTCCTGGCCGGCGATACACGGCACTATACCAGAGATGCCATGTACGTGCTGATCCTGTGTGCGCCGGTGCTGATCTTCGGTCTGCTCCGGTTCGGGATCCCGGAACTGGCTTCTGTCCTCTGGACACAGTTTGCCTTCGAGTTGACCCCGTACACGCCGCTGATCTTTATCTTTCTCTGCACCCTGCCGCCGATGATCTACGGGATGCTCATCGGACTGGTACTGCTGGACGAGCAGGACGAAGACATTATTCGGTTCGTGGCAGTCACGCCGCTTTCCCGGAACGGCTACATCCGGCGAAAATTTGTCCTGCCGACCCTGATGGCCTTCCTGTTTCTGCTGGTGTTTTTCTGGTTTTCCGGCTTCGGAAACGGCAAACTTCTCCGGTTTATTCCACTGGCAATGCTGTTATCTACAGAGGCGTTACTCGCCGGAATGTTCCTGGTGGGGCTGGCGGAAAATAAAGTTGAAGGACTCGCGCTGAGCAAGGCCATGGGCATCTATATAGTTGCGCTGATTGTGGGCTTCCTCGTCCAGTCTCCCGTCCAGTACGTCGCTGGACTCTCACCGGTCTTCTGGATTGCCGAAGCGTACTGGGCGGACTCATTTCTTGTCTATCTAATCAACCTGGGTGTGGGAATTTTTACTCACACAGGACTGTTTATCCTGCTGTATCGCCGGTTTAACCGGAAGATTTTTTAACCCGTTCCCGCCTTAAACTCTGTAGAACACCCTGACTACCAGGAGAGTGAAAATGGATCCGATACTGCTCATCAGTATATCGTTCAGATCCACCGGATAGCCCCACACCGTTTGAAATAGTTCCCAGGCAGTGAGTCCGGCGAACGCGGTAAAAACTGATAGATTAAGCCGTTTGGCGGGAAAAGCGTTTTTGGATGTCTCCTTCAGAATAGGAGATACCTATGGACACCGCCAAGCTATTTAAAAACGGACGAAGCCAGGCAGTTCGCCTGCCAAAGGAATACCGATTCGACGCGTCCGAGGTCTATTGGAAAAACTCGGGGATATTGTAATGCTGATCCCGAAGGAGAGCCCGTGGGCCGTAATGGAAGAGAGCCGGGCCTATTTTTCCGACAATTTCATGGAGAATCGGAATCAGCCGCGAGTGCAGGACCGAGATAATCCCGAATGAAATACATGCTCGACACGAATATCTGTATTTACATTATAAAGCGAAAACCGAAGCCGGTGATCACGAAGTTTCGGGAATTCGGCGTCGGAAATCTTTGTATTTCATCGGTAACCCTGGCCGAACTTCAGTACGGTGTCGAAAAAAGCGAACAACAGGAACGAAACCGTATCGCTCTGGCGGGATTTCTCTCACCATTCGATATTTTACCATTCGCTGGAGAGGTGGTGGAGGAATTCGGAAAAGTCCGTGCGACACTAGAAAGGCGGGGCAACGTCATCGACGCTTATGATATGATGATTGGTGCGCATGCTCTGAGCGAACACCTGACACTAGTAACAAATAACCTGAGAGAATTTCAGCGTATTTTCGGACTTTCTGCAGAAAATTGGGTCGGTCCATCCCGTCAATATCATGAGCATTGATACCGTCGTTAAACTGCCCGACGATGTGTCTCGGATTTCGCGATTCCATGATATGAGTTTACGCTGAATTCTTCAGTTTACAATGGGTGAGAAATGCTCTTCCGCCGGAGAATCTCCCGGAGCGGGGGGCAGGTCAATCAGTGATTGTCGCAAAAAATTCCGCAGAACGTTCTGAAAGTCAGGATGTTCTGGGGTGTTGGAATGATCGCATCCGTTGGCGATCCAAAGTTGGACATTTTCTCCGGCATTCCCCAGGATCCGGTGACTGTCTTCCACCGGTATCACGGGATCCTTATCGCCGTGTATGAGTAAGCCGGGTGACTGAGTGGAGGTGATCCGGTTCTCCGGTGCGATTTGGTCGAATGTAGCATTCAGTCGCATCTGGATATATTGGCGTATCAGCCATCCCAGGGGAATATAGGGGACCTTTTTGGATTCCATCATCTCCTTCAGTATATCCATGGGATTGGCAAAACTGCCGTCGGCTACGAAGGCAGCAATGCGTTTATCTCTGGACGATTCCATGATGGTGGCAGCAGCCCCAAAGGAATGCCCCATGAGTCCGATACGCTGAATATCGACTCCTGGCTGCAGCACCAGCCAGTCAATTGCCGCGTTGATATCGTCAGCAATACCGACCTCGGTGATAAAATTATTCTTCGCATTTTCGCCGTGGCCCCGGACGTCAATGGCTAACAAATTTACCGGCAAATCCCTGCACGCATCCATATAGGGCAGCATCCGCTCACAATTTCGGCCCCATCCGTGGACAAATACCAGCGTAGGGCAGGGCTCTTCTTTGGAGGCCTCACTGTGCGGGATCCACCAGCCGTGCAGGACTTCGTTATTGGCATTGCGGAAATAAATGTCCTGGAAGGCCAGTCCCAGCGATTCAGGCGTGCGCTTGCTCGGTTGCGGCGTCACGGAAAACGCGACGTGTCCGGCGACAATTGGAACGGCGACCAGCAGTACGACAACAATGGTTATGGTAAAGAAAATTCCCATAATTTCACTAGATAGTCAGAATCGGATTAATTTTGATGTGTGGAAAAATACCGGGCGATTATGGCAGCGGCGTTTTCCAGGGATTGTTGTTCTTCCGACTGGAATGCTGCCGGGGTGTCGCTGTCCAAATCTAAAACGCCGTAAAGGGTGCCGTCTTCTGAGAGTATCGGCACCACAATCTCGGATTGTGTAAAAATACTACAGGCAAGGTACCTGGGGTCGGAATTGACGTCATCAACAACAACGGTGTTCCGCTCACGGGCGGCAGCCCCACAGATACCTTCGTCGAAGGAGATCTCCGTATGTTCAGGAGTGGCGCCCTGAAACCAGGACTCCGGAAGGCTTAACCGGTTTTCCCGGGAAGCATAAATCCCAACCCAATCGTATTTTCCATTGGATTGTTTTATGAGCCGGACGGCATCCGTGCAAAAAGAATCCGGATCCGGCGCATCATCTGCCAGTGATTCTAACTGGGAAGTTAATGAATCGCGAGCCATGATCTTTTCATTTTTCGCCGCTGGCTGAATGATTCCCCCGCTTTTCTTCCGGTACGTGGATTAGCAAACAGTCCTCTTCCTTCAAATTTTCCTGGGATTCTTCATCGATTGGAGCCGAGGTCAACATGATTCCCCGAATGTAGAGATCGGGATGTTGCTCCTTCAGCTCATCTTTTAATCGCAGGAACCGTTCGCTGTCCTGTTTATTAAATTTTGTCTTCCGATCTTTGGTTTCGACGTACCAAATCGCATCCATATTTTCGGCCAGAATAACCGAACCACGACCTGACAGGTCTGCTTCAGTTTTTTTCACGATTTCTACGTTGGGCGTCTGAAACATCGGAAACCCTTGTGGAGTCAACTGTGCTTTTCCCGGCGACTTTATCCACTGCGCAACATCTTCTAGCTTTAACCAGTTCATCTGTACCCTCAATTCCCCTTGAGTTTGTTAATTCTCCCCAGCAGAATTTGATGAGAAATGAGCTGACAAGCAACTGGATTTTTCCCGGGGATCTCTGAGTTCGTGCACTACCGAGCGAAACTTTATTTTACTCCGGCTGGTACAACTCAATTTCAACTAACACCAAAGGATGGATTGTAAAAAAGTACGCGCAGAAGGGCAGGAGACTGTCGTTTTTTCTTTATATTCATAAGGGGAGGTCTTAATTTCGATAACACGGAGATATTATGAGCAAGCAAGATATTTCAGATATATTAAATAACTGGGAATTTGATCCGGATATACTGAATGTCCGGAAGATCACTGGTCGCGACGGAAACGAAAAGATACAGCTCCGGCTCGATCTCGGCTTGTTGCAGATGGAAGCGCAGGGACGCCCTGACGGACAGGAGTACAAGGGCTATACCAATGTGCTGGATTTTATACAGTCGGAGTATTATGCCCTGAGAGAGGCCGGTGAGGAAGATCAGTTTGAGTTGACAGCCGATGATTTACGCGAGCTGCAACAGGAATCGATACAGTATTATCATCGGTATCTTTGCTTTGCCGAATTAGGTGATTACTCCGGAGTTATCCGGGATACAGCGCATAATCTGGAAGTGTTGGAATTTGTAGAAGAATTCGCGAAAGATGAAGAGAGTGCCTGGGCGTTTATGCAGTATTATCCCTATGTGAAAATGATGCAGACTCAGGCGAAAATTCAACAGGCATTGGAAAATGAGACGTATCGCAGTGCGCTGGAAGATATAGATAAGAGTATTAAAGCAATTCGGGATTTTAATAAAAAATGGGGGATCCAGGATTCAGAGGAATCCCGGAAAGAGATCACAATTCTGGAAGAGTGGCGTGAAACTGTACTGGAAGAAAAACCACTCTCCAAATCCGAAAAACTCAAGGCGGATATGGAAGAAGCCGTCCGGCTCGAACGCTATGAAGATGCCGCACGCATCCGCGATCAGCTGGAAGACATTCAGGAACGTAATTAACCACCCCACCACATTGGTTTCATTCCCCCTGATTTGTTCGGGGGGATCTGACTTCAGGAGGTTTTAATGAATTTCAAACAAAACAAGGCGATATGGTTTATCGTAGCCGTTTTTCTTTTATTGACGGTGATCAGCAGTCTGTCCAATATTATCACCGAATCCTGGTGGTTTTCAGCCGTCAACTTTGTTGAGGTATTCTGGACAGTCATTACCTGGAAAATAATTGTCTGGATCGGCTCGTTTATTCTCTTTGCTGCGTTTCTCTGGATTAATTACCGGGTCGCAAATCGGCTGACAAAAAACAAACCGTTCCGGCAGTTCCAGAATTCCGACATAAAGATGCCGGGGCAAAAGATTTTTAACTACATTGTCGGGGCACTGATTCTCGTTATCTCGTTTATTGCCGCCGGGGCCACGTTGCCCTCCTGGGAAACGATACTGAAGTTTATGAATCCCAGCAGCTTCGGCACAGTCGATCCCATCTTTGGAAAGGATATCGGGTTTTATTTCTTCCAGTTGCCCTTTTACAATGGCGCCCAGAGCTGGTTGCTTTCATTGTTTTTGTTGGGGTTGTTATTGTCCGGCGCCGTCTACTTTCTCAAGGGGGCCATTCGGTTTGTGAAATCCCGGCAGAATATTTTTTCCGGCGGGGTGCAGACCCATATCAGTCTCCTGCTAGTCGGTATTGCGATATTAATTGCCACGCGATTCTTTCTTGACCGGTATGATTTATTGTTCTCGTCTAGTGGAGTCGTGTACGGAGCGGGGTATACCGACGTCCATGCGAAGTTGTTATCCTACTGGGTAATGGCCTTGTTGACCATCGGCGTGGCTGTCCTGTTTATCATTTCGGTGATTCGGAAAGGCGTGAACTTATTGATCAGCGGCGTGGCGGTGTTTGTCATCGCGCTGGTCCTCGTGAATGGAATTTATCCCTGGTTTCAGCAGCAGTTCGTGGTGGAACCGAACGAACTGGATCGTGAGCGGCCGTATATCAAGTATAATATCGAATTTACACGGAATGCCTACGATTTACACGACGTGCAGCGGAAGAACTATCCTGTAGAATCCAACCTGAATCAAGAAGTGTTGGCTGAGAACGAGCCAACCATGCAGAATGTTCGTCTCTGGGATACCCGTCCCCTGCTGAGCACCTATCGCCAGCTCCAGGAAATCCGGTTGTATTACACCTTTCAGGACGTGGATATTGACCGCTATCTCATCGACGGAGATTACAGACAGGTGATGTTGTCAGCCAGGGAGTTTAACTATAACCAGGTACCCACAAGAGCCCAGACCTGGCAAAATCAGCGACTGACATACACCCACGGATATGGGGCAGTCATGAGTCCCGTGAATATCGTGACAGAGGAAGGATTGCCCGACCTTTTTATCAAGAATATCCCCCCGGTGTCCGAGGCCGATTTCAACATCACGCGACCGGCTATTTATTACGGCGAAGTGTCTAACTACCATATTTTCACCGGCACAACCGAACAAGAATTTGATTATCCCATGGGGGATGAAAATAAATATACGCAATATAGCGGTAATGGCGGCGTACCAATGGGTTCGTTGTGGCGGCGTTTGTTGTATGCCTATGAGTTCAGCAGCTTAAAGGTGGTGATCTCCGATTATTTTACGGAAGATTCCAGGGTACATTATCACCGGGAAATCCGGGAACGCGTGCAAAACGTCGCGCCGTTCCTCCACTATGACAGCGATCCGTATATCACCATTATCAATGGTGGATTAAAATGGATCATCGACGCCTATACCCTGAGTTCGAACTATCCGTATGCCGAGCCGATGATACGCGGAAATGCGAACTATATCAGGAATTCGGTGAAGGTCGTTGTGGATGCATATGACGGGACCATGAAGTTTTATGTGGTCGACGAGACAGATCCGCTTTTACAGACGTACCGGAAAATTTTCCCGAACCTGTTTACGGCGAAATCTGAAATTCCGACAGAGATTCAAAAGCACTTCCGTTACCCCACGGATCTGTTTGAGGTGCAGTCGCAGGTCTATCTGTCGTATCATATGACTGAACCGGATGTGTTTTATAATCAGGAAGATAAGTGGGAATACCCAACAGAGGTCTATGAGGGGAATGAAAAGCGGGTTGAGCCGTACTATCTGATTATGGAATTACCGGAGGAGCGAGGGGAAGAATTTATCCTGATTTATCCATTTACACCGGTGAACAAGGACAATATGATTGCCTGGCTCGCCGGCCGTTCTGATGGAGAACATTATGGAGAACTTCTGCTCTATGAATTCCCGAAGAGTGAATTGATCTATGGCCCCATGCAGATTGAGGCACGGATTGATCAGAACTCCCAGATCTCCGAGCTGTTAACCCTATGGAGTCAACAGGGGTCTCGGGTCATCCGGGGTAACCTGCTTGCTATACCAATTGAAAAATCGCTGCTCTATGTTGAGCCGCTCTTTATGCGATCGGATCAGGGGGAAATTCCGGAACTGAGACGGATCATTCTCTCCTACGACAACCAAATTGTGATGGAAGAGACCTTGGATGAGGCCCTTGCCGTGCTCTTCGGTGAAAAAAGACCAACACCGGTAGTGGATCAACGGGCTGCTGCTTCTACCTCGGTGATTCAAAATCTGAATATTTCAGATATGGCGAAATCAGCATTGGAAACGTACCGGCAGGCCCAACAAAGCCTCCAACAAGGCAATTGGGCTGAATATGGCGATCGGTGGAATAAACTGGAGGATCTGTTGCGGCAAATGCGGGATAATACGGCACCTGGGGATAGCGCCCCTCAGGAGTAACATCCTTCTGGCAAGGACCTGAAGTATTGTTCAGAGGAGTTACGCCGGATATTCCGGAAACACTTCGACTTGCACTCCTGGTGAAAAAGGCAGACTTTATTCCTGCTGTATCAGCCTTTTCACCTTGCAATAAATCCAACCCGTAAAGGACAAGATTATGACCAGACAGGAATTGATTCAGCAGGTAGCCGAAGCGGAAGGTGTGAACGAAACCGAAGCGGAAGCCATACTCGATGAATTCCTGGATCTCATTACCGACCGCATAAAAGAGGGCCAGGAAACACTTATCTATGGCTTCGGGAAGTTTGGTCGGCGATGGTGGAAAAGTCGCACCGGCCGGGATCCCCAAACCGGGGAAGAGATTGAAATTGAGGGGCGCTGGATTCCATACTGGACGCCGTCCGATACCCTGATCCGGGAAGGGAAATCCCATCCTGCCGAGGAAGAAACCGAAGAGACAGCGGCTGAACAAGGTGAAGCGACTCCCGAATCTGAAGAAAAGACTGAGGAGCAGGCGACCGAAGAGGAGGAGTCAGGCAAACGGGAAGAGGAACCGGAAGACGCCGCTGATGAAGCGGCCGCCGACGCGGAAGAACCGGATGCGGAAAAAGACGAAGAGGAAACCTCCGAAGAAACTCTCGAAGAACGGATGGAAAAACGGCAGCGCACCGGTTGGGAGCCGCCGGTCCGCCAGCGCTCCAGCACGGTGCCGTATATTGTTTCGGCTGCGGTTATCGTATTGGTCATAATCATAGGTATCGTGGCTTTCCGGGGACCGGGTGACGAGGTTGCCACAGATGTCGCGACGGATGAGGTCTCTCAGCCAGTGGTCGCCGATACGGCCGGGATAACCGACACTACCCAGGCGCCGATGGAACAAGCTGAACTCGGTGCTGCAGCAGAGACGACAACCTCCGAAACAAAAGAAGTGGCCAGTGTCCCGGAGCGCATCTCGGAAACGCCGGAACCCGCAACCGCAACATCCCTCATCGACCTACCGGACGTGGAGCCGTACGAATTTGGCACAAATCATCGGCAGCAATTTCTTGAGACGTATGACGACGGACTCCGCCAGTTTCAGGATAAGGATTATCTCGCTACAATGGTCATGATGCAGCGACTGCAAATTTCTGATCCGCCGGTTTCCTATGCCGATAACGTACAATACTGGATCGGTGAATGTAAATTTGGACTCGGTCGGTACCGGGAAGCAATCCGCGAATTTGAAAAGGTGTTTTTATATCCCAATTCCAATAAGAACGACGATGCACTTATCATGATGGCCTCCTCGTACCTGCGATTGCGTGAGTACCGGGAAGCCCAAAAAATTCTGTTTAAATTCCAGGCCGACTATCAGGACTCCCAGTACGCACCCATCGCACTCAAATGGATCAACCAATATAATTTGAGCCAGCCACTCGTTTCCTCCGGATAAAATTTATGGCAGTGCCGGTCTGCTTGACAGGGTATCACCCACCGGTTATATTGTGGGCAGAAGTAGTTAAACGACGGGGATACATTGCCATCATTCATTATTCCTCATTGTTCCGCAGTTCAATTTACTAATCCCATATATCCAACAGCGAGAAAGGACAGGTTTCTATGGTCACAGAAAAACAACTCAGTGGCATCCTCAATTATCAACCTGCGAATATTCCGATTACCACGCTGTACCTCAGTTTCGATGAAGAAGCCAAAAAGACCAACCAACATAAAATTGTACTCAAGGATCTCTTTCGATATAAAACAGAGAAAACATATTTTAACAATCTCAGCGAAAGCGCCCAGGAATCCGTAAAGCGGGATTTCGAAAAGATACAGGACTATATTTCCATGGAATATGATCAGGATGGCAGCGGCAGCCGGAGCGTTGCCATTTTTTCCTGTGCGGCCGAGGATCTCTGGGAAACACAAAAATATGATATGCCCATGGAGACCTCGATGGTCATTAATCCGCATCCGTATCTCCGGCCGTTTGTCGAAGCGGCCAGCGAATACCGAAATTATGCTATTATCCTCGTGGACCGCGCAAAGGCACGCATTCTGGAGGTCAAATTGGGTAAAGTCATTGAACGCCTGCATGTGTTGGAAGAAGATATGCCGGATCAGGTGAAAGAGGGTGACTTCGGCGGCACCAGCGAGCGCCGGATTGAACGGCATATCAACGAACACGTCCACCGGCACCTGAAGCAAGTAGCGGAAAAGGCGCTGGAACTGCATCAGCAGCACGACTATAAATGGATTTACGTCGGCGGCCGGCAGGAAATAATAAATGAATTCGAAGGCATGCTGCACTCCTATCTCAAAGAACGCATTGAGGGCCACCTGGTTGTGGAGCCACACGCGCCCATGGAAGAGGTGCTGAAAAAGGCAAATGAGGCGGCCGAATCGACCCGGTCGGACTACGAGACAAAGCTCCTGGATCGCCTCAGCGATGAAATCGGCAGTGGACAGCGGGGAATCAGCGGTATTCCCGGCACGCTCAACGCCCAGCAGCGCGGACAAATCGAGACGCTCATTGTTCAGGATAACTTCTCAACCAAAGGGTGGTACTGCCCGGAATGCAACCACCTCTCGGTGAAAGAGCAGACCTGTCCGCTGGACGGATCGGAATTACGGCGGACTCCGGATCTCATCGATAACCTGATTTTCAATGTACTGAAACAGGGGGCGTCGATTGAGATGATTGCCGGTGACATGGGCCACCTGGACAACGTCGGCGCCATCCTCCGGTATCCCATCCAGAAGACGGGGTAAATCTACCCAAAATGTGATCTTTAATTCATCCGTCGGTGCTCCCTCCCAGGGGCGCCGACGGTTTTGTTGTAGATTATCCTGACCTCCGCCAATTTCTGCAGAAGTTTCTTTACGAGATTTCTCCTCCATTGAAGCCCTTGCCGGGACATCTCGCTGCGCTTAGCCAGAATGACTGGTTTTTCGATTGCGCGAAAATTGTCACGCAATGCGTACTCCGCAAAAAAACTCATTTCATCCTGCTGACTAACCCCCGAGTTCACCGCAAATCTTACCTGTAAATCCTCCTGTAATCACTTAAACTAAATTTTAAAGTCATTCGGGTAACCTGCTAAAATTATTGAATTCCCGCTTGACTTGCCCCTGGGGGGAGACTATATTTTCGCAAGCATAACAAATTTCCGGATTTGCGTTCTGCAGATTCGGACGCCTCGTACGCCACAAATTTTGGAATCGCCTCAACCATGTATAAGGATTAAATCTATGATCCGATGGCTTCCGAACGTGCTGTTGGGAGCAGTATTCCTGACGAGCTGTAGTCTGTTTACGCTCAGGGATCATCCCGATGCACAGACGTCCACACCGGCAGCGGAAAGAACACAAACCTCCCAATCCGGGCAGACTGCGTCGGATACCGCATCGTCTGCACAGAATACTTCCGGGCGAACGGCAGCTAGTTCGGCGGCTTCCCGGAGTGATCTGGAAATGCGGGTCGACGAGCTGAACTTCCAGCTGAAGAAGCAGCGGGCTGAGGTGGATTACGTGAAGAATCAACTGGATGAACTGCAGGCGAAAGCCTCTATCTGGCTGAATCCGCTCTCTGTCTATGATAAGGAAATAATTCTGAACAACGGGACTTCCGTCTTTGGAAAGATCGTTGCCCAGGATGAGCGGGTCATTAAGGTAGAGACGTTAATTGGCTATCTATCGCTGGAACGATCGGCCGTAAAACGTATTGTGGATAACGAGGCAACCGTGTTCCAGGAACAGGAAACGACTTCGACTAAAGGCGGAGAATCCCCAAAGCCGGCCCCTCAACCTGCCGCCGAAAAAAGTGAAAGTTCAACGACCAAGCCATTGAAATCCATGACCGGGAGCCAGGAGCCGGCTCCGCAGGGACTGGATCAGAGCGCGAATTGCGTTTTGGTTGGCAGCATCAAAGAACGCACCGACGCTTCCGGGAACCATATTTTCTCTGGCACCATTAAGAACACCGGTCAACGGCGCGCCGATTTTGTAAAAGTGCATTTCCAGTTTCGGAGAAATTGGAGCGGCGACAACAAAACGATGACCGCCTTTGTGGACGGCATCCAATACGAGTATCAGTCCGGCGTTGAGAGCGATGCCGCCTTACCGCCGGAGGCTTCGGGGACGTTTGAGCTCTATGTGCCTAAGTCGTTTGGCAATTACATTGGATACTCTTACTCCATCGATTGGGAAGAATATGAATAAGCGGTTTCTATTATTTTTCTCGGTGGGAATCTCGCTTTTACTACTGCTCGGATGCAGCAGTGCCCGGCAGGTGTCCGGTGATGAACCCCATTCGGAATCAGCGGTGTCGGATACTTCCCAGCTCAGCAAGCAGGAACTTCTGGAACAAAAAAGGATGGATGTACTCGAAATGGAATCTCAAATTGAAAACCTGCACGATGAAGTCTCCAATCTGAAGAACGAAATTGTCCGACTGAAAGAGGAAAATCAAACGCTGCAGCATCGGTTGCGGCAGCGATATCGGAGCAGCAGCGGAATCATCACGGGCGATGACGGCGGCGTGGAAATCGACAGTCTGTCGGATACGTATCGCGAATTGCTCATTACCCGGAATCTTCAGTCGGCGGAGAACAAAGCCATAGCAGCTGAAATCAAGCACTCGGACTCCCTCTATACGAAGTCGGAAGACCTTTCCGGCATGCTGGATCCCATCAGTAAGGACGAGTACCGGGAGCGCTATAACAAGGCGCTGAACGAATATTTCCGGGCGAATTACTACCGGGCTATTGCCGAATTCCAGACGCTCCTTATTATTGATAAACACAATGATTACGCTGATAACGCCCAGTACTGGATCGCCGAAAGCTATTATTCTATGGAGGATTACAAGAAAGCCGCCGAGGAGTTCGAACGGGTGTTGAACTTCCCTGCAACCAATAAAGGTGATCATGCGCAATTTAAACGGGCTCTCTGTTACCTGAAACTGGATAACAAGATGGCAGCCAGGGAAGCGTTTGAATCGTTGAAAAAGGATTATCCAAAGAGCGATCTGTTACCCCGGGTGACAGAATACATGGAGGTACCCAACTATAATAATGCGCAATAAGCTGTCGGTCCTCCTGTTGTTGGGATGTATATTCCCGGCGATTACAGGATTTGCCCAGGAATCGGGATTAGCCGCACCGGAGACGGAATCTGCGACCGTGTCGCCGGATTCCGCAGCCGTGGAAAACAAATTCCGGATGTATGATCTTGGTATCCAGGTCGAACCGACTGAGGCAGAAAAAGATTCCGCCGCCAGACAGCTGGAGCAGATGGCCAACAAAAGCGCCCGGAACATTGCGCAACAAGAACAGGCTCGTGCCAGAGCCCGCATCGATTCCATAATGCAAGCGGACGAAGCCGCTCTGGATTCCGCCGCGCAGGCCGCTGATACGACAATCCAACAAGCGCAACCAACTTTGGCCGGAGGCCAATCATCGGACAGCCTGATAACGTTGGCTGAGTTGCAGGAGCGAATGAACGCATTGCGAGTCAAGTATCAGGAGCAGATTGCGGATTTGCGGGATCAAAATCTGCAGCTCACCAGAAAAATCGAATATCTTGAGCAGGAATTCCAACGGACGCAGCAGGCGAATGTATCTAAGCAGGAGGAAAAGAGTTCAACACCGGCTTCGCTCCGACCGGATGAACCGAAACCGCCAAAGACTCCGCCGGCGCAGCCACATTTGGAGCGCCAGTATCTGCTGGGAGTCCGGCAGTATTATGGCAGTAACTTTGCGGAAGCACTGAAGAAGTTCCGGCAGGTCGTGGACCAATCGGAAGACAGGGAACTGGCAGCCACAGCCCAATACTGGATGGGTGAATGCTATTATCAACTGGGAAATTTTTCGCAAGCAATTCAAGAAATGGATCAATACATTAACGCATTCAAGGCAACAAAACATCGCATCGATGCGCTGGTCATTACCGGATTATCCCAAAAACGACTTGGTCAACTAGAACAGGCTCTCGGCACGTTTGAGCGGGTCGTTCAAAACTATCCGGACAGCGAGTATGCAAGAATTGCCCGGAGCGAGGTACGGCGGTTGCGGTATGTTACCTCCTGAGGCCAGACGACTAATAATGAAGAGCGTACAACGAATCATATCACTGGGATGTATATTGGGGTTGTTTGCGGCAAGTGCAACAACGGCGCAGACGACTATCCCGTTTACTAAGCCGGATATGACCATGAATATTCCCACATCGTCTCAGCACCGGGCGCCGTATATGTTCCGGGCGGGTTTTGTGGGATCGGTCTACAAATTTGCACCGGATTTTGCGTCCGGCAAGGGATTATATTTTGATACGGAATTTGCTAATGCACTGAGTTTGGGCTTTTCCGCAATCAAGGGGGCAGATGATACCCTGCCAGTCCTGTACGGTTTGCACTTGAAGAAACGGATATTTTCCTACGAGGAAATATCAGTGAGCGCCGGCCTCTACAACGTGATGTTCCAAAACGATGTTGCCAACGATCAATTGACGCTTCAGGAAAATAACGTGTCCATGTTCGCCGTGATCGCAAATGAAAAGCAGATGGACGATTTTGTGCTGAATACGTACATGGGATTTGGCACTGGTCTGCTGGCCAGTAGTTTCACCGGTGGAGGAGAGACCTCCATTAGTACGGCGGGGGTATTTGCGGGATTTCGGATGACGACAGAGACCCTGCAGCATCACGGTGGCGTGGATTTCATTGGAGAGTATGACGGTCAGGGGTTAAACGTTGGTGTGAAGATACCGTTTACCGAGAATTATAACATCAATTTTGGCGTGCAGCGGATCGACAATTTGCCGAAGCTCGGTACCAATGTATCAAGGCGGCCCGGTATCATACTAGGCATGGAAATGACGATACCCAGATATACGGATTTCGGCAAAAGGGCGCCGCGCGGGGTTTTGGGGACGGATAAAGACCTGGTGGCGATGCAGGAACACTACGAAGCCAAGATTGATTCCATCCTCCGGGTGAAAAACAGGCGGATCCAGACATTGGAAGATTCCGTGAAAATTACCCTGGCGGAAATCGATCGCCTCCAAAACGAAGTGGCCATGCTGCAGCAGCAAACGTCGGTGCTGAAGGATTCAGTCCAGCGGGTGAAACTCCAGAAACACGTAACTGAACAGAATATTAACCTGGCGTTGAAGCACCTGTCCCGATCCCTGCGCTACTTCTATGCGGGTAATTATAAGGAAGCCTTGCAGGAAGTGGATATCGCCATCGAACTGAACGATAATTTGGCGCTGGCGTACGCTCGCCGGGGATCCATCTACTACAAACTCGGCGATGTGGACAGAGCGACCATCAACTGGAATTTAGCTTTACAGATCGATCCGGAGTACGACGATGTGCGCAATATCCTCCGGGCGCTGAACGAAAACCGACTGCAGACGACTTCAACTATAAACAGAAACTGATAGAGTCTTATGGATTTTGCAACTCTCTTAGGGATACTTTCGGGTTTAGGTCTCATCGGCTGGGCCATGTGGAGCTACGCGCAGGAGCAGGCGGTCAATATGTTCCTCAGCATCCCCAGTCTGGCTATCGTGCTCGGCGGCACCCTCGCTGCCACATTGCTTTCCTTCCCGCTGAAGGAGGTGTTTCGCATCTTCCGGATTATGGGCGTGGTCTTCAAAAAGGAGCGGGACAGCATGTCTCCCTTCATCGATGAGATTGTGGATTTGGCGGATACCTCGCGTAAGAGTATGAAAGAACTGGAAAATTCCGTCTCCGATGTTTCCCACCCGTTCCTGCGGGATGGCATACAGATGGTGGTCGATGGCTACAATGAGCCGGAACTCCGGGATATTATGATGACCCGGATCGAAAACCGGGCCAAGCGCGAACGGGGCGAGGCGAATGTACTAAAAACCATGGGTAAATTTTCGCCGGCCTTTGGGATGATTGGTACGCTCATCGGGCTGGTGGTCATGCTCTATTCCATGGGCGAAGGAGCAACGGCAGATGCCGCAGCCCAGCTCGGTGTGGGAATGGGCGCGGCCTTGATTACGACCTTTTACGGGGTGCTGCTGGCGAACCTGTTCTTTAATCCTATGGCAGAGAAATTTGAGAGCCGCATCCGGAAGGAAAATACGCTCCAGCAAATGTTGATTGAGGGGACCGTGCAGGTTTTGCATCGCAAGCATCCTTTGATTGTACGGGAAAAACTCAATTCATTCATTCCCCCACGGGAATGGAAAAAGCCTGGCGAAGAGAATAACTGACGAATGATCCATGGACGAATCACAATACAAAAATTATAACCTCCAGGGCCTCGATGATGAGGAGGATTCCGGTGATGCTGAGCCGTGGTTGCTGACCTACGGCGATATGATGACCCTGCTGATGACCTTCTTTGTGCTCCTGTTCGCTATGTCATCCATCGATCCGGTAAAACTCGAACAATTTGCCGAAGGCGTTGGTGGTCTGCAGGGTGCATCGAAAAAACAATCACAACGGACAAGTTTGGCAGATTTGTACGAGTCGATGAAAGAGATCGTACAGGAGGAAAATTTGCAGGATGTGGTGAACGTTGAAAGCGGTCGTTTCGGCGTCAAGATGAACATTCCCAGTGAACTAACCTTTTCGACGGGACAGGCGGATATGACCGAGCAGTTACAGCCCTTTCTGCGAAAATTGGTACCCACTATCAAAAACAGCGTATTTCCGGTGGCGATTATCGGACATACGGATTCCGATCCCATCCGGACGGCGCAGTTTCCGTCGAACTGGGAGTTATCCGCCTCCCGGTCATCTGCTGTGGCACGTTTTTTTATTGATGAGGGTGTTCAACCCAACCGTCTAATCGCCATTGGCAAGGGCGACACTGAACCACTGGTACCGAATACCACCCCGGAAAACAAGGCGAAGAATCGCCGGGTTGAAATTCAATTTTTAACTGAGAGTTTGTAATAAAGGAGTCAACAATGAATCGCTCAGGTTTCAAGAGCTTGGTTCTGCTGTTAACAGGTTTCGCTGTTGGATGCCTGTTCTCCAACGGTTTGCTGGCGCAGGAGAGTAACTCCTCGCTTGCGCAAAAAGTGATGCTGGAAAATACGTTGCGGGAGCGCATATCCGAGGGACTGAGTAAAGTCCTTGAGGACGAAAAATTCGTTGTGGATGTGCAGGCGGAAATCGAGTTCCAGCCGTCGCAGCGAACGGAAACTGTCTACCGTCCCAAAGATGGATCTGGTGCCGGAACCCAAAGTGGAGCCCTTCCGGGGACGGCGAACGAAAGCACTGACCAGTCAGGTTCCGCGGGCGGCGGGATGATACTTCCCGGTATTCCCAGTGATGTGGAATTTGAGGGGCAACGTGCACCGCAGCAGGTAGAAGGTACCCAGGATACAGCGGCGCGTCAGGAAATGAATGCCGAAGTGGTAAGCCATTCCGTGGAACAATCCAGTATGGGTTTGCCACGTATCAAACGGCTCAATATCAGCGTCATTCTTGAGGACGGCATTTCGCCGGAACTTCTGGAAAATGCACGACAGGTCGTTAAGGTCGCTTCCCATTTTGACCGGTCCCGCGGCGATATGCTCAGTATGATGACCGCCTCATTCCAGGGAACAGGTCAGGGCGCGATGGACGAGGAGGCAATCCTCCTGCAAAATATCGCAAACAAGGTTGAAGAAATTGAGCGGAGACAAAACGAGGCTGAAACCCGGCGTATGCTGGAGCAGCAGCGCGCAAGAGAGCAGGTGTTGCTCCGACGGGACTCCCTGCGACTTCAGCAGCTGAATGAAGAACTGGAAAACCTGCGCAGTCAGCTGCGTACCAGCCAGTTCCAGGAAGCGGAACGGGAAACGACGGAAGCCAGAGCGTCAGAAATTCAGACAACCATTCAGGATCTCAGAGAAAATATCGCTTCCAGAGACAGCGCCCTGGCGGCAATGCAACAGGGTATGGGAATTAATCCGTGGCTCGTGGTACTGGCTTTAGTTATTTTGGCATTGATTATTGGTGGGATCGTCTGGTATACTGTTCATTCTCAGCGACAGGAGTCTTCCCGGCAGGAAGAACGACTTCGTGAGCAACTTCTTGAACAGCAGGAACGATTAAATAAGGACAAACCGGAAAGTAAAGAACAACCTCGTGCGGCACAGGATACACCAGCCGATAAGAAAGAAGTGCAATCCATTCGTCAATCGGTCGTATCAATGAGCGTTGGTAAGCCGGATGCGGCAAGCGATATATTGAATAGTTGGCTCTCCGAAGAGGAAGATCTCCTTCCGGAGGACACTGAGCCGCCAACCGAGGAGACGGTATAGGGAGGAGTTATGGCAAACGGGACACAACTAAACGGCACCCAAAAAGCAGCCATTCTGTTTAAGGCGCTGGGGTACAATCTGGCCCGGTCTCTTTTTAAAGATATCGGAGAAAATGACGTGGCGCGGATTCGCAAGGCCATGAACGATCCCCAGGTGCAACGCGCACCATTTCGGGTCAAGAAACAGGTGCTGGAGGAATTTTATTTTGGATTTATTGCGGACAAGGTGAAACCTGAGGAAGGGGAAACGAAAGAGAAAAAACCGTTCAAATTTCTCGAGGATCTCAACGAGGATCAGGTCGTATACCTTCTGCAGAATGAAACACCGCGGGTACGAGCGATTGCCGTGGCCCAGCTGGATATTGAAAAACAGGTCTCCCTCCTGCAGCGATTCGAATCCGATGAGCAGGCTGAAATTCTCATGGAAATGGGCAAAATTGAGGATGTACCGTACGAAGGCGTAGTTAATATTGCCGCCGATCTCCGAGAAAAATCCCGGTTGATGCCGTCCAAAGCCAAATACGCCAGCGGTGGGGCCAAAGGCCTTGCCGATGTTCTTACAAAAATGGACGTTCGGACTGAAAAGCAGTTTTTGCAGCATCTGGAAAAGGAATCACCTGAATTGGCGAAAGAGATCAAGCGCTACCATCTGTTATTTGAGGATCTGGTGAAACTTCCGGACGATGTACTTCGGGAAGTCCTGAAACAGGTGGAGCCAAAGGAAATTGCCTACTCGCTGAAAGGCCAACCGGACGAAACCCGTGAAAAATTTATGGAAAACATGCCAGAACGCGCCCAGATTATTCTGGAAGATGAAATGCGCCTCCTGGAAGGGCCGCAGCCACGCCGGAAGGTGGAAAGCGCCCAAAAGAAACTGGTCAGCGCGGCGAAAGAGCTTGAGGACGAAGGCCGGTTCAGTCTGGAGGATTTCGTAGATCCGGATTATGTCGAGTAGCCTGAAATAAAATGGCAAGCAACTCAGGGCTGGCAGCGAATCAATCGCTGCCAGCCCTTTTTTTATAGCACCACTGAATAGCCCCGCCATTCCCAAACGGGATCCCCATGGGACATGGCGGGGATGAAACGAGGTGTTTCCACGCGGGGCTTCAGCCCCACCACATATCAGTGTGAGATTTGTGAATTTATAAGAATTCCCGCCCCCTCAGACTTAAATACCGCCAAAATTTCTCCCTGTAAAATTTCCTAATCCTTAGAGAAATCCGTCAAATTTTACAATTATTGATAAGTTTTTACATAGGAAATTTACTATCCGTTCGGTTTTACAGGGGTTTGGGAGAATGGCATGTCTTTTGAAACTTTAATGCTATCTATGGTTTTTACACCACAAATACGGGCTGCTTTGACGGACTATTTTTTTGAATTTCGGAGGGCTGCATGCAACACGTTGACGTAAAACAACCCGAACCGCCAA